>JAJYBN010000099.1 GCA_021779005.1 Pseudomonadota bacterium | reverse complement strand
GCAATGAGCAGCAAGGTGCGCAGCGTACCCGCCGGGTTGCTAGAGAACAGCTGGGGTGAACGTTGCGGGCGGTGAAGTGCGAACACGTCGATTCAGCCCGTGTCGTGACAAGTGGGTTGAGGATGGTCTGTCAGGTGCAAGTTTGCATGCAAACAGGCCTCATGCGCTATATCCATGCCGCAGCCTGGGTTCGGTTCTGCCGGCGGGCTGCTAAGCCACCAGGATCGTCTCGAGCAATACACTAAATCCGTCATTCGACGGCGAAGGTTTCCGGGCCGTATTCATCGATTAATTCCAGCACTTTGCCGCCGCCGCGGGCTACGCAGGTGAGGGGGTCATCGGCAAGTATTACCGGCAATCCGGTTTCCTCTCTCAGTAGGCGGTCGATATCCCGCAATAGCGAACCACCACCCGTGAGTACCATGCCGTTGGTAGCCACATCCGAACCGAGTTCCGGCGGTGTCTGTTCCAATGCGGCTTTGACCGCTCCGACGATGCCGGCCAGCGGTTCCTGCAGGGATTCAAGGATTTCATTGCTGTTGAGTACGAAACTGCGCGGCACACCTTCCGACAGGTTGCGGCCTTTCACTTCCAGTTCGCGCAATTCCTTGCCTGGATAGGCGGAACCGATTTCGAGTTTGATGCGTTCGGCGGTGGCCTCGCCGATGAGGGTGCCGTAGTTACGACGGACATAACTGATGATGGCTTCATCGAACTTGTCACCACCGATGCGCACCGAAGCGGCATACACGATGCCGTTGAGCGAAATGATGGCTACCTCGGAGGTACCACCACCGATATCCAGCACCATGGAACCCTTGGCTTCATGCACCGGTAACCCTGCGCCGATGGCGGCGGCCATGGGTTCCTCGATGAGGTAGACCTTGCGGGCGCCAGCACCGGCAGCCGACTCGCGAATGGCCCGGCGTTCCACCTGGGTAGCGCCATAGGGCACGCACACCAGCACCCGTGGCGTTGGCCTGAAATAGCGGTTGCCATGGGCTTTCTTGATGAAGTGTTTGAGCATCTGCTCGGTGACCGTGAAATCGGCAATCACGCCATCTTTCATGGGACGGATTGCCACGATATTGCCCGGTGTGCGGCCCAGCATGCGTTTGGCGTCGGCACCATAGGCCTCGATCACTTTATTGCCGCGGCCGGGTTCCTCGCGGATGGCGACCACTGAGGGCTCATCGAGGATAACGCCCTTGCCACGCATATAGATAAGCGTGTTGGCGGTACCGAGGTCTATGGATAGGTCAGTCGAGAAAAATCCGCGCAGGCTCTTGAACATGATTTTTTAGCTTGAATTTGGCCCGGTTTCGGGGTTGTCTGGGGCGCACTACTCTAACAACGGCGAGCGCCGGCGGCAAGCCGGTTTATGCGATAATTCACTGAATCCCGGGGCTTTTCCCGGTTATTCGTCCGCTAACTGTGGAGCCATGCATGGCGCTTACTCCGGATGAGGTTCGAAGCATTGCGCGTCTGGCGCGCCTTGCCATCAGCGATGGGGACATACCGCGCTATGCGGACAATCTGTCGCGCATCCTGGAATTCGTCGCACAACTGGAAAAAGCCGATACCACCCGCGTAATACCCATGGCGCATCCGCTCGAGATGAGCCAGCGCTTGCGGGTGGATGCGGTGACCGAAACCAATCAACGTGAGCTTTTCCAGAAGAATGCCCCACAAGCGGAAGCCGGTTTGTACATCGTCCCCAAGGTAATCGAATAATTTTGCATTCCAGAAGCGGCCTGCACGCCGTGTTTTTTAGCGTATTTCACAATATGAACATGCACACCAAGACACTGGCAGAGCTAGCGCGCAACCTGAGAGCGCGCACGATTTCCAGCGAGGAACTCACCCGCAGCTACCTGGCGCGCGTCGAACGCTTCAACCCGCAGCTCAACGCCTTTATTACGGTGCTGCGGGAGGATGCTCTGGCTGCGGCACGTGCAGCCGATGCGCGCATCCAGCGCGGTGACGGCAGTCCACTCACCGGCGTGCCCCTGGCTCATAAGGACATCTTTTGTACCACTGGAGTAAAGACCAGCTGCGGCTCGAAGATGTTGGATAACTTTATATCACCCTACGATGCCACCGTGGTGGAGCGTCTCAGGCAGGCGGGGATGGTGATGCTGGGTAAGACCAACATGGACGAATTCGCCATGGGTTCGTCCAATGAGACCAGTTTTTACGGGCCAGTGAAAAACCCCTGGGACCTGAAGCGTGTACCCGGAGGATCCTCCGGTGGGTCGGCAGCAGCTGTGGCGGCTCGTCTCGCGCCCGCGGCTACCGGCACCGATACGGGCGGATCCATCCGCCAGCCGGCAGCGCTCACCGGGCTCACCGGCATCAAGCCCACCTACGGGCGTATATCGCGCTACGGCATGATTGCATTTGCCTCCAGCCTGGATCAGGCCGGCGTTATCACCTACACCGCTGAAGATGCGGCCCTGCTGTTGGGTGCGATGGCAGGATTCGATCCGCGGGATTCCACCAGCGTGGACCGGCCGGTCCCGGATTACAGCGCGGAACTGGAACGGCCGATCAAGGGTCTGCGCATCGGCTTGCCCAGGGAATTCTTTGACAAGGGATTGGACGCGCGCGTGGGCGCGGCCGTGCATGCAGCGCTTACACTATATAAGAAGCTGGGTGCAGAAATACGTGACATTAGTCTGCCGAATTTCTGGCTGTCGGTACCCACTTATTATGTGGTGGCGCCCGCTGAATGCTCATCCAACCTGTCACGCTTCGATGGCGTGCGCTTCGGGCACCGCTGCGAAAGCCCGGTCGATCTTCTGGACTTGTACACCCGTTCACGAGGCGAAGGATTCGGTGCCGAAGTGAAGCGCCGCATCATGACTGGCACCTATGTGCTGTCCGCCGGTTATTATGACGCTTATTACCTCAAGGCCCAGAAGACCCGTACGCTCATCCGCCAGGATTTCCTCGAGGCTTTCAAAAGCGTGGATGTCATCATGGGGCCGGCTACACCCACGCCGGCGTTCGGCCTTGGCGAAAAGACAGAAGACCCCATCACCATGTACCTGAACGACATCTATGCGAACGGTGTGAATCTCGCCGGTCTGCCGGGAATCTCCATCCCCATGGGATTTGTAGACAGGCTGCCGGTAGGCCTGCAGATTATCGGCAATTATTTTGACGAGTCCCGGCTGTTGTCAGTGGCGCACCATTATCAGCAGCAGACTGATTGGCATACGCAAATACCGAAAGGGTTTGAATGACAAGTGATAGGCGTGGAGATAGGCGTGGAGATAGGCAACTAGGCACGACATAGAGCAAACGATATATGGAATGGGAAACAGTCATCGGACTAGAGATACATGCGCAGCTTTTGACCAAGAGCAAGATCTTTTCGGGTGCATCCACGGCCTTTGGAGCGGATCCCAATACCCAGGCTTGCCTGGTGGACCTGGGTTATCCGGGCGTGTTGCCGGTGTTGAACAAGGAAGCGGTGCGCATGGCGGTGAAGTTCGGCCTGGCTATCGGTGCCAGTATCGCTCCGCGCTCGGTGTTCGCCCGCAAAAACTATTTCTATCCTGATCTTCCCAAGGGGTATCAGATCAGCCAGTACGAGCTGCCGGTGGTCAGCAAAGGCAGCGTGGAGATCGAACTGGAGAATGGCGAAAGCCGGAGTATCGGCATCACCCGCGCGCATCTTGAGGAAGATGCCGGCAAGTCCCTGCACGAGAGCGGCGGTGGTGTCAGTGGTATCGACTTGAATCGCGCCGGCACACCGCTGCTGGAGATCGTCTCGGAACCGGACATGCGCTCGGCCAGGGAAGCCGTGGCCTATATGAAAAAGATACATTCCTTGGTGCGTTATCTGGAGATCTGCGACGGCAACATGCAGGAAGGCTCATTCCGCTGCGATGCCAATGTCTCGGTGCGTCACAAGGGCGAACAGAAGTTCGGAACCCGGTCGGAACTCAAGAATATCAATTCGTTTCATTTCGTGGAGAAAGCCATCCTCTATGAAGTACAACGGCAGATCGAGCTAATCGAAAGCGGGGGAAAAGTTGTGCAGGAAACGCGCCTGTTCGATTCCAGGAAGAACGAGACCCGCTCCATGCGCAGCAAGGAGGAAGCCAACGATTACCGCTATTTTCCCGACCCGGATCTGTTGCCACTGGAGATCGCAGAAAATTTCATCACTGAAATACGCAAAACTCTGCCGGAATTGCCGGATGAAAAGAAGCAGAGATTCATACGCGATTACGGACTGTCAGGCTACGATGCGGCATTGCTTACTGCCAGCCGCGAACTGGCGGATTACTACGAGGCTGTTGTGAACGCCGTCGGTGGCGAAGCCAAGCTGTGTGCGAATTGGGTGATGGGTGAATTGTCGGCGGCGCTGAACCAGGACAGCAAGGATGTGACCCAAAGCCCGGTGAACGCGGTGATGTTGGCCGGCCTGTTGAAACGCATCCTCGATAACACCATTTCAGGCAAACTCGCGAAGGAAGTGTTCCTTGCCATGTGGTCGGGTGGGGGTGAGGCCGATGCGGTCATTGAGAAGAAAGGCCTGAAGCAGATAACCGACAGCTCCGCCATTGAGAAAGTCATCGATACGATCATGGCGGCAAATCCGCAGCAGCTCAGCGATTACCGTGCCGGCAAGGACAAACTGTTTGCCTTCTTCGTGGGCCAGGTGATGAAAGCCACCCAGGGCAAAGCCAACCCGCAGCAGGTTAATGAGCAGTTGAAGCGCAAACTGGCTGGTTGATTATCAATATGCCGGGAGCGGATGTCTCCGCTACTTGAAATCCTGTAGCACTGGCTCCATCTAGGAGAACATGCTGCAATCATGCAGTTCTGAACCTTCACGGATCATCATGCCGGAAAACGATTCATTACGGCGATTCATATTCGAGAAACTTCC
>JAJYBN010000098.1 GCA_021779005.1 Pseudomonadota bacterium | reverse complement strand
ACCCGCAAGCAGCTAGAACGTGGTCAGCGCATCACCGAACTCATGAAGCAGAAGCAGTACTCGCCACTGTCCATCGCCGACATGGCGCTATCCCTGTACGCCGCCAACGAAGGTTTCCTGGACGATATCGACGTCAAGAAGATTGTGGCCTTCGAGGCCGCCATGCACAGTTATTTCCAGAGCCATTTCGCGGCGCTGCGCGACAAGATCAATGCCAGCGGTGATTACAACAGCGAGATCGAGGCGGGCCTGAAGAAGGCGTTGGAGGAATTCAAGAAGACCCAGGCCTGGTGATGAAAATGGATCTTTTGCCAATAACTTTGTTGCATTTTTATAACGGAAGCTGAGCATGGCAGGCGCGAAAGAAATCCGGACGCAGATCAAGAGCATCCGCAGCACCCAGAAGATCACCAAGGCCATGGAGATGGTCGCGGCCAGTAAGATGCGCAAAGTGCAGACGCGCATGGCGGCCTCACGCCCGTATGCGGAGAAGATGCGCAAGGTGATCGGACATCTGGCCAAGGCCAATCCCGAATATCGCCATCCATTCATGCACGAGCGCCCGGTGCAGCGCGTGGGTTTCATCATCATCGCAACCGACCGCGGCCTGTGTGGCGGCCTGAACGTGAACCTGTTCAAGACCGCGATCCTGGCGCTGCGTGACTGGCGCGGCCAGCAGGTGCAGGCAGATTTCTGCATCTTCGGCGCCAAAGCCATGGCGTTCTTCCGGCGCATGGGCGGCAAGGTGCTGGCGCAGGCGACGCATCTAGGCGATACACCGCATCTAAATGATCTGATCGGCACCGTCAAAGTCATGCTGGATGCCTACCGTGCCGGCGAAGTGGACCGGGTGTTCCTGGTGAACAACGTGTTCGTGAATACCATGAGCCAGAAGCCCACGGTCGGCCAGTTGCTGCCGGTACAAGGTATCGAGGATGCGGATCTGCAGGCTCACTGGGATTACATCTATGAACCGGAAGCGCGCGAGCTGCTGGACAGCGTGCTCACGCGCTATGTGGAATCGCAGGTGTACCAGGGTGTGGTCGAAAACATCGCCTGCGAGCAGTCGGCACGCATGGTGGCCATGAAGTCCGCTTCGGACAATGCCGGCGACCTGATCAATTCCCTGCAGTTGGCTTACAACAAGGCGCGGCAGGCGGCCATCACCAAGGAACTGGCGGAGATCGTGGGCGGCGCGGCAGCAGTTTAAAGAGTCGTACAGCGCACACTACGTGTTAATAAAAGTATTCTGAATCGAGGATGAAATCATGAGTTCTGGAAAAATCGTACAGGTCATCGGCGCGGTGGTGGATGTGGAGTTCCCGCGCGAAGCGATCCCCGAGGTGTATGACGCGCTCAAGCTGGAAGATGGCGGCCTGACGCTGGAGGTGCAGCAGCAGCTCGGCGACGGCGTGGTGCGTACCATCGCCATGGGTTCCTCCGAGGGCCTGAGACGCGGCCTCAAGGTGCAGAATACCGGCGCACCCATCTCCGTGCCGGTAGGCAAGAGTACACTGGGCCGCATCATGAACGTGCTGGGGGAGCCGGTGGACGAAGCCGGTCCGGTGCAAGCCAAGGAGCATTGGCCCATCCACCGCAAGGCGCCGAGCTACGAGGAGCAATCCGGCTCCACCGATCTATTGGAGACCGGCATCAAGGTCATCGACCTGCTATGCCCGTTCGCCAAGGGTGGCAAGGTCGGCCTGTTCGGCGGCGCCGGCGTCGGCAAGACCGTCAACATGCTGGAGCTCATCAACAACATCGCCAAGGAGCATTCCGGCCTGTCGGTATTCGCGGGCGTGGGCGAGCGCACCCGCGAAGGCAACGACTTTTATCATGAGATGGCGGAATCCGGGGTCATCAACCTCAAGAACCTCAACGACTCGAAGGTCGCGATGGTGTACGGCCAGATGAACGAGCCGCCGGGCAACCGCCTGCGCGTCGCATTGACCGGCCTCACCATGGCCGAGTACTTCCGCGACGAAGGCCGCGACATCCTGTTTTTCGTGGACAACATCTACCGCTACACCCTGGCGGGCACTGAAGTCTCAGCATTGCTGGGACGCATGCCTTCGGCCGTGGGCTACCAGCCGACACTGGCCGAAGAGATGGGGGTGCTGCAGGAGCGCATCACTTCCACCAAGAAAGGTTCCATCACTTCGGTGCAGGCGGTGTACGTGCCGGCGGACGACCTCACCGATCCATCGCCCGCTACCACTTTCGCGCACCTGGATGCCACCGTGGTGCTGTCGCGCGACATCGCCTCGCTGGGCATCTATCCGGCGGTGGATCCGCTGGATTCTACTTCGCGCCAGCTGGACCCCAACGTCATCGGCCAGGAACATTACGACACGGCGCGCGGCGTGCAGGCGGTGCTGCAGCGCTACAAGGAACTCAAGGACATCATCGCGATCCTGGGCATGGATGAACTCTCGGAGGACGACAAGCTGGTGGTGCAGCGCGCACGCAAGATCCAGCGTTTCCTGTCACAACCGTTCTCGGTGGCCGAGGTATTCACCGGTTCGCCCGGCAAGTATGTACCGCTCAAGGAGACCATCCGCGGGTTCAAGGGCATCGTCAACGGTGATTACGATCAGTTGCCGGAGCAGGCCTTCTATATGGTCGGTGCCATCGAGGAAGCGGTGGCAAAAGCCAAGACCCTGTAACCGGATAAAGACACACAAGCATTATGAGCACCACATTCCATGTCGACATCGTGAGCGCCGAGCGCGCAATCTTCTCGGGCAGTGCGCAGATGGTGTTCGCGCCAGCGGAGATGGGCGAGCTCGGCATCACCCCGCGGCACGCGCCACTGCTGACGCGTCTCAAGCCCGGCAGCGTGCGCGTCAAGACTGATAACGATGAACAGGTGTTCTATGTGTCGGGCGGGATTCTGGAGATCCAGCCGCATCTGGTGACCGTGCTTTCCGACACCGCCTTGCGGGCCCACGACATCGACGAAGCGGCAGCGCTCGAAGCCAAGCGCCGTGCCGAGGAAGCACTCGCCAGCCAAGCCGCAGAGGTGGATATCGTGCGTGCCCAGGCGGAACTGGCGGAAGCCATGGCACGGCTCCGGACCCTGGAACATATCCGCAAGAAACTGGGCGGACATTAAGCCGTCCAAGGCCGGTAGGGCGGGTTTTTCGGCTATCATTTCCAAGTCTTAAGTTCTCAACGGGATTCAGCCCATCATGCCCTTGAGCATCGTCATCCTGGCCGCCGGTCAGGGCAAGCGGATGCATTCCGACCTTCCCAAGGTATTACAGCCTTTAGGCGGCATGACCTTGCTGGAACGCGTGGTGCACACAGCCACGACGCTCAAACCGGATGCCGTGCATGTGGTCTATGGACATGGCGGTGAACAAGTGCCTGCGGCACTTAAGCATCTGCCGGTGCGCTGGGTGTTGCAGGCCGAGCAGCTGGGCACCGGTCATGCCGTTATGCAGGCGATACCCGCCATCCCCGATGAACACCTGACACTGGTGCTGTATGGTGACGTACCACTGGTACACAAGCCGACCTTGCAGAGACTCCTGGACTCGGCTGCGCGCGGGGCGCTGGCGGTACTTACCGCGCACCTCACCGATGCCAGTGGTTATGGCCGAGTACTGCGGGATGAAGAAGGACTAGTGCGCGGAATCGTCGAGCATAAAGATGCGACACCTGTGCAACTCCGCATCGACGAGATCAACACCGGCTTCATGGCCTGCAGGACATCGATGTTGCGAAGCTGGCTGGCGAAACTGCGCAACCACAATACCCAGAAGGAATATTACCTGCCGGATATCATCGCCATGGCGGTGGCTGAGGGCGTGTTGGTGGATGGCATCGAGGCCACCAATGCCAGCGAAGTAGCTGGCGTCAATGACCACCAGCAGCTGGCAGTGGCGGAGGCCACGCTGCGTCAGCGCATCGCCAGTGATCTCATGCAGCGCGGCGTGACGCTCAGGGATCCGGCGCGCATCGATGTGCGCGGGCGGTTGGATTGCGGGCGGGATGTGTGCATCGACATCAATTGTGTATTCGAGGGCAGCGTGCGCCTTGGCAATCGTGTGCATATAGGGCCCAACGCAGTCATCCGGGATTGCGAGATCGGTGACGACACCCAGGTGTTCTCCAACTGCGTTCTGGACGATGCGCGTATCGGTGCGCGGGTGCGCATCGGGCCGTTCGCACGCATCCGTCCAGAAAGCCAGCTGGCGGATGAAACTCACGTGGGCAATTTCGTGGAGGTGAAGAAGAGCCACCTAGGAAAGGGCAGCAAAGCCAATCATCTGAGCTATCTGGGTGACGCCGAAATAGGTCGCGATGTGAATATCGGCGCTGGTACCATCACCTGCAACTACGATGGCGTGAACAAGCACCGTACAATCATCGGCGACGGCGCATTCATCGGCTCCAACAGTGCGCTGGTGGCGCCGGTGACCATAGGCAAAGGCGCGACCATCGGCGCTGGTACTGTTATCACCCAGGATGCACCAGCGGATGCGCTCAGTTTGGCGCGTGCCGAACAGAAAACAATATTGGGCTGGAAACGACCGAAGAAAACATTATGACATTATCCTTGCTCAACCTACATGGTGGAGTAAGCAGGATGTAAGGGTGTCGCTTCACGCCTTCTCTCTTTCAGTCGGGGAGAGTCAATAAGGAATGGGAGATCATTCATATGTGTGGGATCGTAGGGGCAGTGGCCGAGCGTGACATAGTGCCGCTGCTGGTCGAAGGTTTGCAGAGATTGGAATACCGCGGCTATGATTCCGCCGGCATCGCGGTGATGGACGGTGCTATCAGACGCGTACGAAGCATCGGCCGCGTGGCCGATATGCAGGATAAAGTAAAGGCCGAAAAACTCAGCGGGCACACCGGTATCGGCCATACCCGCTGGGCCACCCACGGCGGGGTCACGGAACCCAACGCCCATCCACATATTTCCCGTGACGAGATCGCGGTGGTGCACAACGGCATCATCGAGAACCATGAGGAGCAGCGCGCCAAGCTTCAGAAGCTTGGCTATGTATTCGAGTCACAGACCGACGCGGAAG
>JAJYBN010000097.1 GCA_021779005.1 Pseudomonadota bacterium | reverse complement strand
TGCAGGAAGCGGCCGGGTATTACATAAAAATATTTAAGGACCGCCACTGACCCGCCTGGAGATGATGCTGCCAATGTGTCATTTCCTGCAGCCTTAAGCAAGCAAGCGATAAAATGCTGTCGCTCAACTTATTATTGCCCTACCTTAACCTGGAATACGATGCCTGGTAAATTGCATATAAAAACCTTCGGCTGTCAGATGAACGAGTACGATTCCACGAAAATGGCGGACGTACTGCAGGATTCCCATGACTTCGAGATGACCGCGCGAGCTGA
Organism: Pseudomonadota bacterium; assembly: GCA_021779005.1. Lineage (GTDB taxonomy): Bacteria > Pseudomonadota > Gammaproteobacteria > Natronospirales > REEB76 > REEB76. Next base: position 4,768 of record JAJYBN010000097.1, on the reverse strand, counting down.
AGAAGCGGATGTGATCCTGTTGAACACCTGCTCAGTGCGTGATAAGGCCCAGGAGAAGGTGTTCTCGCAGCTGGGGCTATGGCGCGAACTGAAACAGCAACGTCCAGGAATAATCATCGGCGTGGGCGGCTGCGTGGCCAGCCAGGAAGGTGCGGGCATCGTGAAACGGGCGCCCTTCGTGGATCTGGTTTTCGGCCCCCAGACCTTGCACCGGCTGCCAGCGATGCTGGAGGAGACCCGTCGTACTCATCAGCCAGTTGTAGATATCTCCTTCCCCGAGATCGAAAAATTCGACAATCTGCGGCCCGCGCGGGCGGCAGGCGCCACTGCATTTGTATCCATCATGGAAGGGTGCAGCAAGTATTGCACGTTTTGCGTGGTGCCCTATACCCGCGGCGAGGAAGTTAGCCGGCTGTTTGATGATGTGCTGGCTGAGGTCGCCGAACTGGCGGACCAGGGGGTCAAGGAAGTGACATTGCTTGGCCAGAACGTCAATGGCTATCGCGGCTTGAAACACGACGGCTCGATGGCGGATCTGGCGATGCTGATCGAGTATATTGCAGTCATGGATGGCATTGAGCGCATCCGGTTCACCACCTCGCACCCAATGGAATTCTCGGATCGCTTGATCAAGGCATTCGCCGAAGTACCGAAGCTCGCCAATTACCTGCATCTGCCGGTGCAGAGCGGATCAGACCGCATCCTCGCCGCCATGAAACGCAACCACACGGTGCTGGAATATAAGGCCAAGATCAGGAAGCTCAAGAAAGTGCGTCCTGGAATCAGCCTGTCAACGGACATCATCGTTGGTTTTCCAGGTGAAACGGCGACTGATTTCCAGGCGACCATGCAATTGGTCGAGGACATTCAATTCGATCAGGCCTTCAGCTTTATCTATAGCCGACGGCCCGGCACGCCGGCGGCATCTTTTGCGGATGAGGTCCCGCATGCAGAGAAAATGCGGCGACTTGAAGTCCTGCAAGCGCGCATCCATGATTTCGGTCAGGCGTATATGCGGCGCCTGTTAGGAACCGCACAGCGGGTACTGGTAGAACGACCCTCGACCAAGGATCCACGCGAGCTCGCTGGCAGGACCGAATGCAACCGCTGGGTCAACTTCGCCGGTAATCCACGCCTCATCGGCCGGTTCGCGGAGGTGCTGATCACCGATGTGAAGCAGAATTCCCTGCGTGGACGGCTGGATCGGAAAAAAGCACCTGCTTTTTCCACTGCCACCGCTGGGGTCTGAACAGCACCACAGCTTTGCCTTGTATTCTATATTTCCTGTTTGTAAGATATCCTTACTTAAAGGAATTCATCATGCTTGCCAAGAAAACCTCCAAAAACCAGATTACCCTGCCCAAGGCAGTCATCAGCAGGTTCCCCGCCGTGGAATATTTCGATGTGCGCGAAGAAAACGGTCGTATCGTGCTAGCGCCAGTGAAAACCGGCGGCGCGGATGCAGTCCGGGAGAAGCTGCGCGCACTTGGAATAACATCTGCTGATGTTAATAACGCGCTTACGTGGGCACGCAAGAAGTGAGTCCACGGATTGTCTTTGATACCAATACGGTTGTTTCTGCACTGCTTTTCCCAACCGGTAGTCTTGCCTGGTTACGGCAGTCTTGGCACAGCCGGACGGTGATACCGTTGGTAAACAAAGCCACCATGCAGGAGCTTTATCGTATCCTTTGTCATCCAAAATTCAGCTTGGCGGCTGCGGAGCGTGAAGAGCTATTGTGTGACTATCTTCCATTTGCCGAATTGGTGACTATGCCCGTACGACTGCCGGCTTTGCCACAATGCCGCGATTCACATGATCAGAAGTTCATTGAACTTGCTTTCTACGCCAAAGCCGACATGCTGGTTACCGGTAACAAGGATTTGCTAGTGCTTGCCAACAAAGTTAAATTCCTAATCTGTAATCCCGTGATATGCCGGGACAGATTAATGTCGACTAGCAAAGCCTGATGCGTTTTGGTGCAAGTGATCACCCAACCACTTTCTATTGATTTTGGGCTAGAACCTGCCGATAACGGACGGCTGGCGAATCTATGCGGCCAGTTCGATGAGCATCTACGCCAGATCGAACAGCGCCTGGGTGTCGAGATCAACAACCGTGGCAACCAGTTTCGCGTCATCGGTGATCCGCGCCAGGCCCAGGCAGCGACGGTGATCCTCAAACAGCTTTACGCAGCCACGGTGCATGAGCGCATCCGCCGCGAGACTGTGCATATGAGTCTGCAGGAATCCGGCATTACAGCCGCACTTGAGAACGAAGCTGAAGCAGATGTGCCGGACGATATCGTGGTGTCCACCAAAGAAGGCCGGGTGCGTGGACGCGGCCCCAACCAGCGGCATTATCTGCAGAATATCGCCGCATGCGATCTGACCTTTGGCATCGGCCCGGCAGGCACCGGCAAGACCTATCTGGCGGTGGCCAGCGCCGTGGCGGCTCTGAACCGTGATCAGGTGCGTCGATTGGTATTGGTACGGCCAGCAGTGGAGGCCGGTGAACGCTTGGGTTTTCTGCCGGGAGACCTGACCGAGAAGGTGGACCCGTATCTTCGTCCCATCTACGACGCACTCTATGAGATGCTTGGCTTCGAACGGGTGGGTAAGCTGCTAGAGCGTGGCATCATCGAGGTCGCGCCACTGGCTTTCATGCGCGGACGTACTCTCAACGAAGCCTTCATCATCCTGGATGAAGCGCAGAATACCACCATAGATCAGATGAAGATGTTCCTGACTCGTATCGGTTTCGGCTCGCGCACCGTGGTCACCGGCGACATCACCCAGGTGGATATCCCGCGGCCGCGGCAATCCGGGCTACGGGATGCGGTGGAGCTGCTGCGCGGCATGCCCGGTGTGAACTTCACATTCTTCACAGCAGCTGACGTAGTCCGCCATCCACTAGTGCAGCGTATCGTGGCTGCTTACGAACAGCGCGATCTGCCGGAAGAAACGAAGAGTTGAGGATCATTCCTCGTTATAGAAACATATGGCCTATAAACCACGAGTAACCTTGCAGAAAGCAACGCGTGAGAAAATTTTTCCCTCGGATGTAGATTTCAGTCGCTGGGCAGGCGCTGCACTGGCTGGCAGGCGTGATTCGGCAGAACTCACCATCCGCATCGTAGATGAAGACGAGGGCACCGATCTCAATCGACGTTACAGTCACAAAGACTTCGCAACCAATGTATTGTCATTCCCGGTGCAATTGCCGGCGGGTGTCACTTCAACGTTACTCGGTGATCTGGTGATGTGCGCACCGGTGGTGATCCATGAGGCAGCTGAGCAGGGCAAAACCCCCGAAGCACATTGGGCGCATCTTACGATCCACGGAATCCTGCACCTGTTGGGCTATGATCATAAAACCGATGCCCAGGCGGCGGAAATGGAATCACTGGAGGCCAGCATACTAGCCAGCCTGGGTTACCCGGATCCGTATTCCATGTGACGTTACCGGCTGGGGGTTTTTGGCGAGGACCGTCGCCAACAGGTAAACTTAACTTCATTGCACTACGGTTGATTAATTCCATGTCCTCCGAATCCAGCTCCTCTGATCGAAGTCCTGGCCTGCGCGCCTGGTTTGAGAACCTGCGCCAGGTCCTGGCCGGCGAACCTCGTGACCGGGAAGACCTACTGAAATTACTGCGAGATGCGCAGAACCGCAACCTGTTCGATAGTGACGCCCAATCCATGCTGGAGGGGGTGTTGCAAGTGGCCGACATGCAGGCCCGTGACATCATGGTTCCTCGAGCCCAGATGGTAGCCCTGGAGAAGGAGGCTTCGCTGCGGGATGTGATGGCGGTGGTAGTGGACTCTGGGCATTCGCGTTTCCCGGTGATCGGCGAGAACCGCGACGAAGTGATCGGTATCGTGCTTGCCAAGGACTTACTGGAACACTTCCTGGAGGACCCCGAGGGTGCCTTCAGCCTGCGCGAGTATCTACGTCCAGCACCCTTTGTTCCGGAAAGCATGCGCCTGAACGTGTTGCTCAAGAACTTCCGTGCCAGCCGTAATCATATGGCGATCGTAGCTGACGAATACGGCGGCGTTGCCGGGTTGATTACCATCGAGGATGTGCTGGAACAGATCGTCGGCGAGATCGACGACGAATATGACATTGACGACGAGACACGCATCCTTAAGCATAGTGACCGGCGCTACACGGTGAAGGCCCTGACCTCCATCGAGGATTTCAATGCCTACTTCGGTACTGCTCACAGCGATGCGGAATTCGATACAGTAGGCGGTCTGGTGATGCATGCCTTTGGCCATCTACCGAAGCGTGGCGAGAAAATCGTGATCGGCAAGCTGCAATTCAAGGTGCTGCGCGCCGATAGCCGCCGCCTGCACCTGCTGGAAGTTACACGCAAAGGCAAAAGCTCTTCATCGACGTCTGATAAGACCGCATGAGTGCCGCGTATGCCCCAGGCACGCGCATGCTCTTCCAAGGCATCCTGAGAGCCACCGGCTTGCGCCTGCGTACCGGCTTGGTTGGCGATGGCTTGGCTTTGCTCAGCGGTGCACTCATGGTGCTGGCGTTTGCACCATTCAATCTCTACCCGCTTGCAATCATCACCCTGGCTGCATTGTTCTGGCTGCTGAATGACATTTCGGTGCGTCGCGCTTTTTGGCGTGGATTTCTGTTTGGCGTGGCCGAATTTACGTTCGGCGTTTATTGGCTGTATATCAGCATCCATGACATTGCGGATGCCCCGGTTTGGCTGTCATGCATCATCATCGCTGGACTGGTGGCCGTG
>JAJYBN010000096.1 GCA_021779005.1 Pseudomonadota bacterium | reverse complement strand
TCTGTGTGGCCTGGGTACGGTTCATGCGGAAAAAAGTCTGCAGGATCTCCACCACGAACTCCATGGGCGTGTAGTCGTCATTCAGCAGTACTACCTTGTAGAGCGGCGGACGCTTGAGGCGCGGTTTAGCCTCATCCACCACCAGGCCGCGTTGATATTCTTCGTCGTTGCGTCGCTCGCTCATGTAGCAATTTTAGCCGAATTGAAGCCCGCCGGTGCCTGGACACACTCACTGTATATGGGCTGCGAGTGGCCGGAACAAGCCCGATACTGGGCTATATCCAGCATACAGCAGGCATCGTGGAACCTGATTTCCCCAAAATCGAGGTCCGCCAGACTGGAGAAGATGCGTTCCTGCATATCAGAGACGCGCACCTCTGGGTCGCGCAGCCCTTGAGGCCTTGCCCGGCATGTCAGTATCATGCAGACAGGAAACTTGCGCCCACACGGCCCAATCCCGGACCGTGTCTCGAAAAGTTTGGAAACAGCATGCGAATCAGCGGTCTAAACATGGCGGATGCGCAGACCTTTCTGCGACGCTGGGCATTAGTCGCGGAACGCCGGCTGCCGTTTTGGGCGAGCGTGTTGCTGGGACTGCTCATCGCTTGGACCCTGGCGCAGCTGACCTGGTCGCTGTTACCCCGGCATGAGGAAACCATACCTATATATAAGATTAAAACAACCGCTGGGCCTAAATTTGATGCCAACAAGCTCGCCAACATGCACCTCTTCGGTGTCATGAATACCAGCGCTGTAACCAATGCACCCGCCACTACCCTGAACCTGATATTGCGTGGGATCGTGGCAGCCGCCGGCGACAGCAAGGAATCACTCGCCATCATCTCTTCGAACGGTACTGAAGAAATGTATTCGGTGGGCGCACAGCTGCCCAGCGGTGCCAAAATCCAGTCCATCCATCCGGACCGGGTGCTGTTGAGTTACAACGGCCGGATACAATCCTTGCAGCTGCCAAAAGCATCCGGTGGCGGCAACCCGACCAATGACAACATGATGGCACCGCTTGCCACTCCAGGCGTGATATATGGCGGCAATCTGCCACCGACCCAGAACTTGAACCAGTTGCGGAAAGACCTGATCCAGCATCCGGAACATTTGCTGGATGTGATGCGCGCGATGCCGGTGATGGACAATGGTAAACTTAGCGGTTACCGGGTGTTCCCCGTGGGTAATTCCAATGCATTTGCCCAACTCGGGCTGCAGGCTGGCGACATAGTCACAGCTGTAAATGGCACGCCATTGGACAATCCGGCCGAAAGCATGAACGTCCTGAACAGTCTCAAGACTTCTGAACAGATCTCGATCACCTTTACACGCAATGGACAGCAGCAGACCAAGGTACTGCAGATGCAGAATCCAAATGGCCAAAAGATGGATAAATAAAGTGCCGCACAAAATTAAAAATATCATGCGATTAATTCACACGCTGCGCATAAGTGCTGTATGCATCTTCTGTACGCTAGTATTCAGCATGCATGCCGTATACGCGGATAACGGCATAACACTCAACTTCAAGGATGCTGACATCCGTGAAGTGGCGGCGACCATCGGCCAGATTACCCACAAGAACTTCATCATCGATCCACGGGTGCAGGGTCGCGTCACAGTCATATCCAGTAAACCCATCAATGCCGATGCGGTATACGCGGCGTTCCTCTCAGTCCTGGAAGTACATGGCCTGTCGGCGGTCCCCGCCGGCTCAATGACCAAAATCGTGCCAGCGCTTGAGGCGCGACAAATGCCGGGCTCCGCATACAACAAGGGCACACCCGGGGATGCTGTCGTGACCCAGGTCGTGCAGATCAACAACGTATCGTCTGCGCAACTAGTGCCGGTGCTGCGCCCGCTGATGTCCGCGGAAGCACAGCTGGCAGCTTACCCGCCATCCAACATGCTGATCATTTCCGACCGTGCCGGCAACCTGAACCGCCTACTGGACATCATCCAACGCCTCGACCAACCTACCTCCAGCGAGGTTGAAGTCATTCCATTGCAAAATGCTTCCGCGACAGATGTGGCACAAGTCATTAACTCTCTTATGCAAAGCACCCAGCAGGGAGCCGAAGCAGGACTGCCCCTCAAGCTGGTAGCCGATCCTAGGACCAACAGCATTATCTTAAGCGGTGATAGCGGCAACCGTTTGCGCATCCGTGCACTCATTGCGCATCTTGATATGCCCACGGAGACTGGTAATACCCAGGTGATCTACCTGAGATATGCCAAGGCCAAGGATATCGCTGACGAACTCAAAACGTTTCTCACGGATCTGCAAAAACAATCAAGTGGGGGTGGAGGTGCAGGTGCGGCGGCCACTGCCAGTCAACCGACGGTATCTTTGATACCTGACGAGCGCACGAATTCGCTGGTAATCACCGCACCACCCAAGATCATGCGCTCTATCCAAGATGTGATCACCAAGTTGGACATCCGCCGCGCTCAGGTACTGGTACAAGCCATCGAAGCCGAATTAACTTCGGCGAAGTCCGCACAGTTAGGTGTCACCTGGGCCTCCGAGTCTGCCAAGACGGGTGCTGCCATCACAGATTTCAGCAATACCGGCCCCAGCATCGGAGGCCTCGCCCAACAGGTGCTGACGGCTTCGAGTGCCATCACCAGCACGACTGGTTCTACCGGCATTTCAGTTCCCCAGGGACTGACACTAGGTGTCGGCAAGATCGTGAATGGCGGCTTCAGCTTCGCAGCGCTGTTGAACGCTCTGGCGGGCGATGCCGATACTAATATTCTGTCAACGCCAAGCATCGTTACGCTGGATAATCAGGAGGCAGACATCAAGGTTGCCCAGCAAGTGCCCTTCGTCACCGGTCAGTACACCAATACTACCGGCGGCAGCACTACTGGAAGTGCTGTCATCAATCCCTTCCAGACCGTGCAACGTCAGGACGTTGGTCTGGAATTGAAAATCACGCCACAGATCAATGAAGGCAATTCTATACTGCTCAAGATTGACCAGATTATCTCCAACCTTACCGGCAGCAGTGTCGGTGGCCAGCCAGTCACGAATACACGTGAGATCAAAACCAGCGTCATGGCGCAAAACGGGGAGATCATCGTGCTCGGCGGACTTCTCGATAACCAGTTGACCGAGAGCGAACAACACGTGCCGGTGCTCGGCAGCATCCCGCTGATCGGCAACCTCTTCAAGTACCGCAGCACCACTTCACAGAAAAGTAATCTGATGCTGTTCATCCAGCCGACCATCCTGCGTACTCCTGAGGCCGCAGATCAATTCACCAGCGAAGGCTACAAGTATCTCCGCAACCTGCAACTCCAGAACCAGAGTCCTGTACAGCTCATGCCGGATGAGAAGCGCCCCATGTTGACGCCATTCAATAACTTGAATCAGCCAGCGACTCCATCCACGACAAGACCTGCTACTGCCGTAACTCGTACCACAGCACCAGCGTCCGTTCCGACAAAGAGTACACCGCCACCCGTGACCTCTACACAGAGTGCAGCACCGGCTGCCGCTACTCAAGCACAACCCACACCGGTAGCTGCAGCCCACACTACCCCGGCGCCTGCCGAAACCACGATAAAAAAACCCGCCGCGGCGCCACCAACCGGCGTATGGGATTGAATAACCCATGGCCATGAACGGCAACCCGGAAGTAATTACGGCTGTGCCTCTGCCCGAGGCACAGATAGCAGTGCGTGGCATCCCGTTCCCGTTCGCGAAACGTCATGGGGTTCTGGTTGAAAGCATCGAAGATGGCATAGCCCATCTCATACACCGCGCCAACGTCACGCCGGAAACCCTGCTGGAGACGCGCCGAGTGCTGGGTATGCCGTTGGTCCTGCGTGCTGTCAGCGGCGACGAATTCGATACGCTTTTGCAGGAAGCGTACGAGGAACAATCCAATAATGCCATGCAGATGATGGAAGGTCTGGATGAGGATGTGGACCTGTTCAGCGTCGCACAGGCACTTCCGGAGCCCGAGGACCTGCTGGAAAGCGAGGACGACGCGCCCATCATCCGGCTGATCAATGCGCTGCTCACGGAAGCTGTCAAGGAAAATGCATCGGACATCCATATCGAACCTTTCGAAAACCGCCTGGTGGTGCGTTTTCGTGTGGACGGCGTACTGCGTGTGGTACTGGAATCGCGCCGCGCAGTCTCACCGTTAGTAGTGTCACGCATCAAGGTCATGGCGAAACTGGATATCGCGGAAAAACGCCTGCCCCAGGATGGCCGCATATCGCTGCGCATCGCCGGTCGCGCGGTGGACGTGCGCGTCAGCACCATCCCGTCCGGTCACGGCGAACGCGTGGTGCTGCGTCTTCTGGACAAACAGGCCGGCCGGCTGGAACTGGAACATCTGGGGATGCAGACAGATACCCGTCAGCTCATCGATGAGCTCATCCATATCCCACACGGTATCATCCTGGTCACAGGTCCGACCGGATCCGGTAAGACCACAACTCTGTATGCAGCGCTCGCGCGCCTGAACGACCGCAGCCGCAACATCATGACGGTGGAAGATCCCATCGAATATTACATCGATGGCATCGGCCAGACCCAGGTAAATACCCGTGTGGAGATGACTTTCGCCCGTGGCCTGCGCGCTATCCTGCGGCAAGATCCGGATGTTGTGATGGTGGGCGAGATCCGTGATCTGGAGACCGCTGAGATCGCAGTGCAAGCTTCGCTCACTGGCCACCTGGTGCTCTCGACCCTGCACACCAATACCGCTGTGGGCGCCATCGCGCGCCTGCGCGACATGGGGGTGGAACCCTTCCTGCTGTCTTCCAGCCTCCTCGGCATGCTGGCCCAGCGGCTAGTGCGCATCCTGTGTACCGAGTGTAAGCAGTCTTACACCGCCGGCGAGCGCGAATGCAAGGCACTAGATCTGTCACGCACAAAACCACCGACCCTGTACCGGCCCACAGGCTGCGACAAATGCAACCGCAGCGGTTACCGCGGCCGTACCGGCATCTACGAGATGGTCATCGTGGACGAACACATGCGTGGAATGATCCATGACGGCGCCGGTGAACAGCAACTGGAGCAGTATGCGCGCACCCATACACCCAGCATCCGTCAGGACGGCAAACGCCGTGTACTCGCCGGCGAAACCAGCATAGAAGAAGTACTGCGTGTGACGCGTGCG
>JAJYBN010000095.1 GCA_021779005.1 Pseudomonadota bacterium | reverse complement strand
TTGCGGCCGCCGCGTGCCATCGGCTGGTACGGTGCCTGTTCGGAGAGCATGAGCTTCGCAGTCTCCACCGCGCGTTCGACCAGCGCTTCGGCCCCCTCATGCAAGGTCTTGCTCATCTGCACGTAGCGTACATTATTTTCCATATCCTCCGCACTCCATCCGCGGGAATGCGCCACGTATGGAAACTGCGGAAACTGGCAGCCGATCTCCGCGAAGAACCCCAGCATCTGCCCAGCTACTGCCTGCACGTTATCCTGACCGCCAGTGATGATGAACGAAGCCACCTTGTTCTTAAGCAAGTGCCGGTTGGCGATGGTCTCCTGATTCTGGATGCAGTTCATGCGCTCCACCATCTTGTAGTACAGGCTGCTGGCGCAACCCCAGCGTATGGGCGTGGCCACCAGTATCACGTCGGCCCAATGTACGAAGGCTTCATAAACCACTTCCATCTGGTCGCTTTTGTCCATCTGCGTGATAGAACATGGCCATGTACAGGCGTTGGCGGACTTTGAGTAATAACCTTCACAGTGGCGAAACTTGAGATCATGCAGGCGGATGGTCTCGGTTTCGCATGTGAGTACGGACTTTGCATGTGCCATCGCGATCTCGAGTAGTGCGTGCGAAGTGCTATAGCGCGGATACTTGCTGTCCATGACGGTGGTCGATACGCCCACCACGCGCACCGGGCCCGGTTGGCGCACGATCGGCCGGGACAAGGGATGTGGAGCATGGGGTTTCTTGGTGCGTGGGGTAGCAGAATTGATGTCCAGGAACAGGTGTCCTGAGTCCTGCTTAAGGGTGTAGCTGGGAACTTTATCATCCTCGTACCCGGGTTCACCTTCGCCGGTACGACAGTTGAATCGCCAGTGGTGCCAGGGGCACACCACGTAGTCGCCATCAAGCGTGGCTTCGCCTAATGGCCCACCCGCATGATTGCAGCGTCCTGAAAGTGCACTGAATACGCCATCCTTATATATGAGGGCAATAAGCTTGCTGCCAACAGTGCATTCCTGCACAGCCTTTTGCGCAAGTTCGCTGACTAAACCCAGATCCACCCATTCTGCATCGCTCATGGCCAAGACTCCGGTCGTGTGCCGGGCATTACACTACCCTAAAAATGCAATCGGAGTGGATGCGAGTGTTGCCGGCACGATAACTTTGTATGCGCCGCGATCAGTAACGGAAACACGGTGCTAATAAATTGCGCACCGGCACAATCGAGTACCGGTGCGCAATACGGGATGTCAGAACAATTTGTTGCCTTCAGCCATGGCGGCCCGCAGCTGCTGTTCACCGGCCTTGGCCTGTGCATCCAACATCTTGAACACCGCGTATTGGGCCGCGGTGGGCTGCTGGTATGCCAGATCCACATCCGAGGCCAGATAGGCCAGATGGCTGCGCAGTTTGGTCTCGTGCAGCAGATCGCCTTCACTGGCCTGTATATCCAATTGCACCAGGTTGCCGATTACCTGCTGCAACTGCGCCAAGGCCTTACCCGCCTGCGCATCCGTGAGCGCGTGATTGGCATATGCCGCTGTCAGCTTGTCGCGCACTGTGATCGCATCATTGAGTGTGCGGTCAAGGGTATTGAGGCTGGTATGGATCTTCATCTCCAGCGCCAGGCGCGCCTCCAAGGCGCCGCGGGTCGGATGCAGCCGCGGATCCAGCGTGATCATGAATGGCTGCGTAGATTTGCGGCCGCCGTAATCCAGCACCACCCGGTAACGACCTGGCAATACCTCCGGTCCGATCACCTCATCATCCTCGCCGCCGGCAGCGATGGGCGCCTGGAAGCCATTCACCTCGACAGCATCCGGATAACGAAGATCCCACTGGAACAGGTTCATACCGGGTGTGATTGCCGTGAGTTTCTCATCGGCCATCCGTTTCTTTTGAGTAGGTACCAGATTGTCTTTCACGGTATCTGCCAACTCAGGCTGCTTGGTCTTCAGGTGCAGATCGAAACGACGCACCAGCCGGCCCTTGTCATCCAGGAAACTCAGACTCACGGGTGTTTTGCCGTCGTAAGCGGCTGGGATCTGGAAGAACACGCTGGCACCGTAGGTAGGATTGCTGCCGGCGTCATGCAGGCGTTTGGCATAGTCGCTGGCACCATAGGCATTCGTGAGCCACGCGGTCTGTGGCGCAAACACCTGCGCGACTTCAGCGCCGCTGGAGGGTTGCTTGGTCATCTGCTCCAGCAGCGCCAAATTATCCAGCACCCAGAAGGCGCGCCCGTGGGTAGCGGCGACGATATCGCCCTGGCGCGTATTGATGGCCAAGTCGCGCACCTGCACCATGGGCAGATTCAGCGTCAGCGGCTGCCAGTGTCCGCCGCCGTCGAAGCTGGTGAACACTGTGTTCTTGGTGCCCAGGAACAGCAGCTTGTCGTCGGACGGATCCTGGCGGATCACGAACGCGTACTCGTCATCTGGTACGCCGTTGTTCAGCAATTCCCAGTGCTTGCCGTAGTCGCTGGTCTCGAACACATAGGGATGAAAATCGTCCCACATGTAGCGTGAGGCCGTGAGGTAGGCTGTGTCCTTGGCCACATGCGAAGGTTCGATGGACGAAATCTGAGCCCACTGCGGCAGGTCCTTAGGCGTGATGTCCGCCCAGTGGCGGCCGCCATCCGTGGTGATGTGCACCAGGCCATCGGCGGATCCGGCCCATAGCACCTTGCCGTCCAGCGGTGAGACCGCCAGCGCTGATATGTCCGGGAAGATCTCCGCGCCCGACTGGTCCAGATCCACCGGCCCGCCGCTGGGCATCTGCGTGGCCGGTTCGTTGCGCGTCAGGTCCCGGCTAATGCGTGTCCATGTGGCCCCCTCGTCGGTGCTCTTGAGCACGTATTGTGACGCCACCAGCAGTTCTTTTTTGTTCACTACCGAGAACAGGATTGGATGGGTCCAGCCGAATCGGTATTTCAACTCACCGGCAGAAGCGCCTTCCTGATAATTCGGCCATGGGCTGACACCGCGAAACTGTCCGGTGGTGCTGTCGTAACGCATCAGGATGCTGTAGTAGCCGCTTCCGAATGTGATGTTCGGTTCGCCCGGCTTGGGTGCGATAAAGGTACTCTCGCCATAGGCTACGTCCTTCCAGTCACCCAAGGGGATCATGCCGCCGGGCGTGGCGCTCGGGCCTTCGAACGAACCTTCGTCCTGCTGCGCGCCGTAGATATGGAACGGGAACTGGTCGTCCAGGGCCACATGGTAGAACTGGCCGGTGGGCTGGTTGTGCTCCGTGCTCCAGGTCTTGCCGCCGTCCACGGACACCGTGGCGCCGCCATCGTTGCCTTCCAGCAAGATGTTCGGATCATTGGGATTGATCCACACGATGTGGTTGTCGCCGTGCGGTGTGTGCAGCTTGGAAAAGTTCTTGCCGCCGTCGCGCGACACCCACAGGGCATCCACTTCCGGCACATACACCACGTCTGGATTGGTGGGGTCAGCGAAGATGCTCATATAGTAGAAGGCGCGCTGACGCAGACTCCAGTTGTTGTTTACCCGCGTCCAGTGGGCGCCACCATCCTCAGAGCGGAACACGCCACCGTCCTTGGCCTGCACGATGCTGTACACCACCTGTGGATTGCTGGCCGCCACGCTTACGCCGATGCGCCCCAGGATCCCCTGGGGGAAGCCCGGGTTGTCGGAGATCTCGCTCCAATGGGCGCCTCCATCGATGCTCTTATATAAACCGCTGCCGGGACCACCGTCTTCCAGTTTCCACGGGGTGCGGTAGGCCTGCCATAGGGCTGCGTACAGCACCTGGGAATTCTTCGGGTCCATCACTAGATTGATGGCGCCGGTGTCAGCATTCACGTACAGCACCTTGCTCCAGGTCTTGCCGCCGTCCACCGACTTGAACACCCCGCGCTCGTCGTTGGACTTGAATACATGGCCCATAGACGAGGCATACACGATGTCGGGATTCTGGGGGTCCACGACCAGACCACTGATGGTATGGGTATCTTCGAGACCGATTGCTTTCCAGGTCTTGCCGGCATCATCGGAGCGGAACACACCGTCACCGGTAATCACGTCACCGCGGATGTCGCTCTCACCGGTGCCCAAATAGATGATCTTCGAATTAGAGGGCGCCACTGCGATGGCGCCGATACTGTTGCTGGAACCCGGCAGGGTGCCGTCGGTGAGGTTGGTCCAGCTCACGCCGTAATTCACGCTCTTCCATACCCCGCCATCCACCGCGCCCATATAAAAGAGATTCTGCTGACCGGGCACGCCGGCGATGGCTACCACGCGCCCGCCGATATAGGGGCCGACGCTGCGCCATTCCAGCTTGCTGATGGGCGACACATCCATGGCCGGAGCCGTGGCCGCCGAGACTTCGGTGATCGTGAGGACGGCCGCGCACACGGCCAGACCAAAATATTTGATACCGAAAGGACGGGTAAAACACTGCATGACTCGACCTCCTGCAGGATTGGAATCGTTGGACGATGGTATGGGGAGTGCTGATTATGGACTATGCGCAGGTAATTTTCCCGGCTGGCGATTATGTCGCCAACCGCCCAGCCCCGACCCGGCCGAGCCCAAGCCTGGAGCGGCTTGGAAAACTTGACCCAGATCTTGATCCAGATCATGGCTGTACCGAGGTGACAATCGTAATCTTTTTTTTGTAGATTCAAGGGCCCAGTCACTTATCGAGGATACCTGCATGGCTAAGAAAACCGCATCCCGCGGCCGTGCAAAGACCGCTAAGAAAGCCATCCCGAAACGCAAGAAAGCGCGCCGGGTTGCCAAAAGCGCCAGGAAGCCAAATCGCATCAAGGCTACGAAGGCGGCCCCTAGAACCGCGAAGGCGCTCAATCAGGCGCAGATTAACGATGATCTGCGTGAGGAGTTTGTCATCCAACAAGGCAACTCGATGATCGAGGATTATTTCAGCTCCGGGCCGGAACATTTTAGGGCTTGATGACGGCTATACGCCGGATTGCGTGACGCAATAGGGCCATCACGCAGCCGGTTGCAAACCCGCGGGGCATCTATAAACGGGACACGCCGCGTATTACCCCGGTGCGCGGCCGGGATGATTAAGGCAGCATCCACTCATAAGTATTATTTGAAGTCGTCCCAAAAGTTCAGGATTCTGAACCGCTAATTTCGGGTTTTTTACATTACTTGGCTGTTACGTA
>JAJYBN010000094.1 GCA_021779005.1 Pseudomonadota bacterium | reverse complement strand
GCGGATCATCTTGACGCGGCCCTGGATGGCGTCTTCCTTGCCATCGCCATCGATGATGGTGGTGTTGTCCTTGTCAACGGTTATCTTCTTGGCGCGGCCCAGCATGTCCATGGTGGTCTGGTCGAGTTTGAAGCCGACCTCTTCGGAGATCACCTGGCCGCCGGTCAGGATGGCGATGTCTTCCAGCATGGCCTTCCGGCGATCACCGAATCCTGGCGCCTTCACGGCCGATATCCGGGCTCAAGGATTCCAAGAAACTTTCGCCCCAACGGCGCGAACGCCTGGCCGCAGAAATCCGCCACTATGCGCTCGCCTGGGCGGTAGGCTGGGCAGACCATAATGAAATAGATCAATTGAATATTCTGCAAGCTGCATTACTCGCCATGCAGCGCGCAGTGCAGGCACTGGCAGTGAAGCCTGTAAAAGTACTGGTGGATGGTGATCATTGTCCGGAATTGTCCTGCCCAGCGGAAGCCATTGTGCACGGTGACAGCCTGGTTCCGATTATTTGTGCCGCTTCGATACTCGCCAAGGTAGAACGTGATGCAGCCATGCAGCGATTCGATGAGGTCCACCCGGTTTATGGCTTTCGCATCCATAAAGGTTATCCCACATCCATGCATTTGGCGGCTCTCGAGCAATATGGCGCGTGCACCATCCATCGGCGTACATTTTCGCCTGTACGACGTCTCATAGTAAGAACTCCCTGAGCATGTCGCCACGCTACATCCATCTTCGCCTGCACACTGAATATTCATTGGCGGATAGCGTCATCCGTATACCTCAACTCATGGAAGAACTGGCAAACATGCGAATGCCAGCTGTGGCGTTAACCGATCAGGGCAATCTGTTCGCTCTGGTAAAATTCTACAAGGCAGCACAGGAGCACGGGATCAAACCAATAATTGGTGCAGATTTGCGCCTGCGTGATGATGAGGGATATGCATCTTGCAATTTCACCCTGTTGTGCTGCGATACCCAGGGATACCGCAACCTCTCTTCACTTATAACGCACAGCTACTTGGAAGGGCAGCAACGGGGTATACCCATGCTGGAACGTCAGTGGTTCGAAGGCCACACACAGGGGCTGATTGCACTGTCGGGCGGGCGTGAGGGCAATGTAGGGCACGCTCTCCTGGCGGGCCGGACTGATCATGCGCGCGCACTGTTGAAGGACTGGCTGGCATTGTTCCCGGGACGCTTTTATATGGAAGTACAGCGCACCGGACGCGAAGGTGAGGAAGATTACACGCGCATGGCAGTGAAACTCGCGGCTGACAGCAAAGTTCCTTTGGTAGCTACAAACGATGTCCGTTTTATAAAACCCGAGGACTACGAAGCCCATGAAGCGCGTGTCTGCATACAGTCAGGGCATGTGCTGAATGATCCGCGCCGCCCACGACCCTACAGCCAGCAGCAGTATCTCCGGACCGAAGAGCAGATGCTGCAGTTGTTTCCGGATTTGCCGGAAGCACTCGAGAATAGTGTAGAAATCGCCAAGCGCTGCAACTTCAGCCTGCAGCTGGGTGAGAATTACCTGCCCGCTTACCCCATACCCCAAGGTCACACCGTCGAGAGTTACCTTCGCAGCGAGGCGGATACAGGGCTAGAGTTGCGATTTACCAAGCTGCTGGCTGCCGACACTGCTGACCGAGAGAGCCTGGCAAGGGCCTATCGCGATCGTTTGAACTCGGAGTTGGATGTGATCCTGCGCATGGGTTTCGCAGGCTACTTTCTGATCGTGGCTGATTTTATCCGCTGGGCCAAGCACAACGGGGTACCGGTGGGTCCAGGCCGGGGTTCCGGTGCTGGCTCATTGGTGGCCTATGCATTGGGCATCACCGATCTTGATCCACTGGAACATGGCCTGTTGTTTGAGCGTTTCCTCAATCCCGAGCGGGTATCCATGCCGGACTTCGACGTGGATTTCTGCATGCAAAATCGCGACCGGGTTATCGACTATGTGGCGCAGCGTTATGGCCGCGGACGGGTATCGCAGATCATCACCTATGGAACCATGGCGGCGCGGGCCGTGGTACGCGATGTGGGCCGTGTGCTCGGTCTTACGTATGGCTACGTAGACCAGATCGCAAAACTGATCCCATTCGAGCTTGAAATGACCCTGGATAAGGCCCTGAAACAGGAACCGGAGCTGCGCGCCCGCTATCAGAACGAGGATGAAGTTCGACAGCTACTGGATCTGGCACGCTCACTGGAAGGTTTGGCGCGTAATGCCGGCAAGCATGCGGGTGGGGTGGTAATCGCACCTTCCGAGCTCACCGACTTCATGCCGCTTTACTGTGAAGCTGGCAGCAATCACCCAGTCACGCAACTGGACAAAGATGACGTAGAAGCGGTTGGTCTGGTCAAGTTCGACTTTCTCGGTCTGCGTACTCTTACCATCATCGACTGGACGGTGAAAGCAATCAACGCGCGCCGTGTGGAAACTGGCGAGGCGCCGCTGGATATCTCCACGCTGCCGCTGAACGACACGGACACCTATGAACGGGTATTCAAGAAAGCTCAAACCGTGGCGATCTTCCAGTTCGAATCGGCCGGCATGCGCCGCCTGCTCAAGGAAGCCAAGCCGGATCGCTTCGAAGACATTATCGCCCTAGGCGCGCTGTATCGCCCGGGTCCCATGGACTTGATACCCAGCTTTGTTGCACGCAAGCATGGCAAAGAGACAGTCAGGTACCCGGATGCGCGTGTCGAAGCGATCCTGAGAGAAACCTACGGCATCATGGTTTACCAGGAGCAGGTGATGCAGATGGCGCAAATCGTCGGGGGCTACACGCTTGGTGGTGCCGACTTGTTGCGTCGCGCGATGGGCAAGAAAAAGCCCGAAGAGATGGTCAAGCATCGCACAATCTTCCGCGACGGCGCTGCCAAGCGCGGTCTCTCGGAGGGCAAAGCCGACCAGATTTTCGACCTGATGGAGAAGTTCGCCGGCTATGGTTTCAACAAATCGCATGCGGCCGCTTATGCGTTGATCTCATATCAAACAGCCTGGCTGAAAGCACACTATCCAGCAGAGTTCATGGCAGCTGTGCTGTCGTCGGACATGGACCACACCGATAAAGTTGTGACATTCATCGACGAATGTCGTGTCATGGGACTGACAATACTTCCGCCGGATATCAACCATTCCGACTACAGCTTCGCAAAGGCGGATCAATCCAGCATCCGTTATGGACTGGGGGCCATCAAGGGTGTGGGATTAGCGGCCATCGAAGGAGTACTGGCAGAACGGGCCCGCGACGGCGTGTTCAAATCGATTGAGGACTTTTGCCGGCGCATCGATCTGCAGAAAGCCAATCGCCGTGTTATCGAGGCGCTGATCCGTGCTGGCGCCCTGGATGTGCTTGGTCTTAACCGTGCAACGCTCATGGCACGTTTGCCGGAAGCACTGGCGCGCGCCGACCAAAGCATGCGCGCAAGCGCGGCTGGCCAGAACGATATGTTCGGCCTGGCAGGCCTTCAAGTACCGGTGAAATCGCAGTCTGCACAATCAGCCATTCAACTACCGGACTGGGGCGAGGATGAGCGTCTGCGCGGTGAGCGGGATACCCTGGGTCTGTATTTGACCGGTCATCCGGTGACACGCTATGAAACGGATTTACGACACGTGGTCACGGCACCTCTGGGAGAACTGGCGGATGAATCACCACCGGAAAGCAATGGTGAGCGCGGCTATGGATATATGGCGGCATCGCGCAACGTGGTGGCTGCCGGCCTGATCGTGGAGCTACGTAAGCGCGGTGGGCGTGTCAGTCTGATACTGGATGACCGCAGTGGACGGCTCGAGGTGACTCTGTTCGAGGACGCTTTTAATCGATTCCGGACACTGGCAGTGAAGGATAGGGTGGTGGTCGTGGAAGGCAGGCTGGCTTTCGACGAATTCATCAGCGGCTGGCGCATAACGGTCAAGAACATGTATGGGGTGGACGAGCTGCGTGAACGTTATGTGCGCCGCTTGGATATCGAGTGGCCCCCGGAGGCAGAAGAGGGTTTCGCCAACCGCCTCAAGGAGGCGCTCAGGCCGCATCTGGGCGGTCATTGCAGCGTCTGGGTTCGCTACCGTGGGGCGGGTGCCAGTGTACCCATGTGTCTGGGGGAGGCCTGGCGGGTGCATCCCACTGAGGCCCTGACCCGGCGACTGGAAACTTGGCTGGGTACGGACCGCATCACGCTACACTACGGTACCCGCCCACTAGATCCCGCCCATGAGGCGGTCAGTGCCTGAGGGGCGAGCAGGGTGTATTAATCGAGAGGCCAGTGGGTGATTGTCTCTTCGGCGAGGCTGGACATCCCGTCATGGCTGGCTCCGTGCTGTTAGACTTGCGCGGGGGCTTGTCGTCCGCCACTTCAGCCGGTAACTTCTACCATTCCGCAGATTGCTACTTAAAAATGAATCTCAATTTCCTTGAATTTGAACAACCGATTGCTGAGCTTGAAGCCAAGATAGAGGAGCTGCGCTTCGTGGGCGATGAGTCCGCCGTCAGTATTACCGACGAAATCGAACGCCTGCAGGCCAAGAGCCGGACTCTCACTGAAACCATTTTCTCCAGCTTGAGCCCATGGCAGGTGGCACAGTTGGCGCGCCATCCACAGCGCCCTTACACGCTGGATTATATCCAGAAGATTTTCACAGATTTCGAGGAGTTACACGGTGACCGGGCCTTTGGGGATGACCCGGCCATCGTGGCCGGAATCGCCCGGCTGGACGGCCGCCCGGTGGCGATCATCGGCGAGCAGAAGGGTCGTGATACCAAGGAGAAAGTACGCCGCAACTTCGGCATGCCGCGTCCCGAGGGCTATCGCAAGGCACTGCGCATCATGAAGCTGGCTGAACGTTTCCGCCTGCCGCTCATGACACTGATCGACACACCCGGCGCTTATCCTGGTGTGGATGCGGAGGAGCGTGGGCAAAGCGAGGCTATCGCCCGTAACCTGTTCGAGATGTCCACGTTGCGGGCACCCATTATCTGCACCATCATCGGTGAAGGCGGTTCCGGCGGCGCCTTGGCCATCGGTGTCGGCGACCGTATCATCATGCTGCAATACAGCATCTATTCGGTGATCTCACCGGAAGGCTGCGCATCCATACTGTGGAAGAGTGCGGACAAGGCCAGTGAAGCAGCCGAAGCCATGGGCAT
>JAJYBN010000093.1 GCA_021779005.1 Pseudomonadota bacterium | reverse complement strand
TCGACACTGCCCTGGGCCATGCGCATACCGTGCATCAACACACGCTTCTCTGGCGGTGAGTACTGCCAGCATCTGGTGAACGGCTACAGTCTGCCGCGCCAGCCTTCACAGCTCTACGAGTTCCTGCTGGAAGGCGTGGTACTGTTCGTGGTGCTGTGGGTGTTCACACTTAAACCGCGCCCGCGCATGGCGGCAGCATCCCTGTTCGCACTGTTGTACGGCGTATTCCGCTTCCTGGTGGAGTTCGTACGCCTGCCGGACCCGCAGTTCGGTTACCTGGCCTTCGGCTGGCTCACCATGGGTCAGATACTGTCGCTGCCGCTGATAATCTTTGGCGGCGTGTTTCTGGTGCTGGCCTACCGTCGCAGACAGAATACCGGGGCCGCCTGATGCGTCAGTATCTGGAACTGATGCGGCACGTGCGTGATCACGGCACGCGCAAGAGCGACCGCACCGGTACTGGCACGCTCTCGGTGTTCGGTTACCAGATGCGCTTCAATCTGGATGAGGGATTCCCGGCGGTCACTACCAAGAAGCTGCATTTCCGTTCCATCATCCATGAACTCCTGTGGTTCTTGCGGGGTGATACCAACACCCGATACCTGCACGAACACGGGGTGACCATCTGGGATGAATGGGCGGATGAGAATGGCGATCTCGGGCCGGTGTACGGTTATCAGTGGCGTTCCTGGCCGGCGCCACACGGACGCCATATCGACCAGATGCAGAAGGTGCTCCATCAGCTGCGTGAGACACCGGATTCACGCCGCATCATCGTCAGTGCCTGGAACGTGGCCGATCTGGAGAAGATGGCGCTGCAGCCTTGTCACGCGTTCTTCCAGTTCTACGTTGCCGAAGGCCGGTTATCCTGCCAGCTCTACCAGCGCAGCGCCGACATCTTCCTGGGCGTACCATTCAACCTCTGTTCCTACGCGCTGCTCACGCACATGCTCGCGCAACAGGCCGTCCTCAAGCCGGGAGACTTCATCTGGACCGGCGGCGATTGCCATCTGTATTTGAACCACCTGCAACAGGTGGACGAACAATTATCACGCAAGCCCCACGATCTTCCGAAGCTGCTCATCAAGCGCAAACCAGCGAGCCTGTTCGATTATGAGTACGATGATTTCGAGATCACCGGTTACCAGAGCCACACCGCCATCAAGGCGCCAATCGCGGTATAGACATCACGCATGCATACCATCACGCTGTTCCTGAACGGTAGCGCACAGGGCTGATGCTCTCCCTGGTCGTCGCTGCCGGTGAAAACAACGAGATCGGCAAGTCTGGCCGGATGCCCTGGCATCTGCCGGCTGACCTCAAGCATTTCAAGGCGCTGACGCTCGGCAAACCCGTGATCATGGGACGCAAGACGTTCGAGGCCATCGGCAAACCGTTACCGGGCCGGCGCAACATCGTGGTTTCACGCAGACCCGGCTACAACGCTCCTGGTTGTAAGGTCACCCCATCATTCACGGATGCACTGGTGCAGGCCGCTGGAGTCGCGGAGATCATGGTTATTGGCGGAGGCGAGATCTACCGTGAGGCCTTACCGCGGGCCCAGCGGATTTACCTGACGCGTGTGCACGCGCATTTCGATGCGGATACTTTTTTCCCGGCGATCGAGCCCATGAGCTGGCGTGAGGTGTCCCGCGAGGATCATCCGGCCGACGTCCAAAACACCCACGCGTATTCGTTCGTCATGCTGGAGCACAAGCTGCCGCGCAACCTGGCTTAAGTGTTGCGGTCTGCCCGCAGGTAGGGGATGACCGGTTCCAGGGCCGGGATATCCATGCACAGGTTCTCAGCCCAGTCGAGGGCGGTGCGGATTCCGATCTCGAGATGCTGACGAGCCTGCGCGAGTTCTTCTTGCCGCATGTGCCTGTCGAAGTTCTGCTGGGGATCCTTCGCATAACGATTCATCAAAGGCCCCTGAACGAGAGCCTCGATGGCTTCCAGACGTGCCTGCAGCTCGAAGAAATTGCCCGCATCCTGCAGATGCTTGGCCGGCGCGCCGAGGAATGCATCAAAGTTCAGCCACAGGGTACGGCCCGGATGGCGGGCAGTCGCCTGGCTGAACGCCAATAGCATGGCCAGCCAATTGATGACTGCCTGCTGGGCATCATCCAGCGGTAGATTGCCGAATGCGCTATGGTTGGCCTGTTGGCGTAAATCAGCGAGCCAGGCACCGGCATAAGCCCGCAGGCTTTCACGCGTGGTCTCGGCCCTCAACATGGTGGCCAGGTAGGTCTCCAGATCTACATACAGGAGCAGTGCTTTCGAATCCGCGCGCGCCTCCAGCAGCGGCTCCAGCAGGTTGCCGGCAGCACTGGTGAGTTTGATCAGCGCCCGGTCATCACTGTGGTAGGTGCGCGCCAGCAGACCCAGTGACATGCTCAGAAACCGCTGCCATTCATCTGATTCAAGCGGTGCTTCGGGCCTTCCCAGATCGCGCTTGATCATGGCCAGCGCCAGCAGGGAAACAGGCTCACGCAGGCTGAATGCTTGCGGCAACTCGCCCAGCAGGCGCGAGACCAGGGTGGAACCGCAATGGCCGACGTGAAAGATGTAATGGGGAGAGCGCTTGATAGCCAGGTCCTCAGTGGTGTGCAGCAGCGATCCCAGCGGGAACCATGCACCCTGGGTGTCCGGTGTGAAAACCCGTTCATCGAGAAATGCAGTCTGGCGGTAGGCGGCTTCGCTGATCTTCACCACCAGCCCACGCCGCTCCCGGAAGTCCAGGTCTTGCAGCAAGAAATCCGGGCTAGCGCGCAGACCACTGAGGAACGGGTGAGTGTTCATGCGCCGATGCGAACACCGCCGAGTTGCGACGCGATTAGCTCATCGGCCAATTTCAGATCTACATCTTCAACCCGCACGGCGCTGAGTGTAAGCCGGTCGAGAATGGCCTGCTGGATGGCGCCACGTCTGCGGACCTCGGAATAGGGCAAGTGGTGGAACATCACCATCGAGTAGCGCGGCACGAATAGTCCGGGGTGGTGCTCCTCAAGCAGGAAGCCGAGTTTCTTCTGCAGCTGGAACCTGGGATCACGCACGCTATCGCGCATCTCCACGTAGTTTTCCAGCGCCATTTCGGCAATGGCCTCGGTATCTGGCCGGCGCTGGATCTCGAATTCACTGAATAGTCTTTCCCAGTCATCTCCATGTTTATCCAGACACTGGTCCAGGATCAGGCAATCCTCGAACGCGCAGTTCATGCCCTGGCCATGGAACGGCACAATGGCGTGGGCCGCATCTCCCAGCAGCAGCACGCCACCTTTTACGTGCCAGCGCTGGCAATGCACCGTGCCCATGAGGCCGGTGGGGTGTGCAAAGAATTCACTTGCCAGAACGGGCAATAGTTTCAGGGCATCGGCGAAGTTCTTCTCAAAGAATGCCAGCACGGCTGCGGGCGTATCCAGGGCGGCGAAACTGGCGTCGCCTTCCATGGGCAGGAACAACGTCACCGTGAAACTGCCATCCAGGTTCGGCAGGGCGATGAGCATGTATCCCCCACGCGGCCAGATATGCAAAGCCTCGCGTTCCATACGATGCCGCCCGCCCGTAGCCGCGGGGATGGTGAGCTCCTTGTAGCCATGCGGCAAGATGTCTTCCACGACCTTCACGCCGAGACGCTGCACCATGGCCTGGCGCAGCGCCGATCCACCACCATCGGTGGCGATCACGGTGCGGGCCTTGATGGAGTATTGCTCGCCGGCCTGATCGCTGAAAGTCAGCTTAGAATTTTCGAAATCCATGTCGATGCAGCGTTGCTGGAACAGAAAGCGGGCACCCGCAGCTTCCGCTGCATCCATGAGCAATCTGTTCAGTCCCGGCCGCGAGATGGAGTGGATCACTTCCGTGGGTCTGCGGCCATAGGGTGTCAGCGTCGTGTGACCGTGCTCATCGTGCAGCATGCGGCCGCGCATGGGGATCAGGAGTCTTGATACTTGCTCGAATACGCCGGCCTCTTTGAGTGGCCGGATACCCCGCTGGGCCAGGGCTAGGTTGATGGAACGCCCCGCCGGTATTTCGTGATGCCGCATATCCGGCTGGCGTTCGTAGACTGTTACCTGGAAACCACGCCGTGCCAGGAATATCGCCAGCAAACTGCCAGCCAGGCCGGCGCCAATCAAAGTGATCTGTTTTTTGGTTTGCATAGGGACAGAATCAACTGCTTAATTATCTGTGTACTGGTCGTATCCATAACTCCTGCCGGAGCACCCCTGGCTCGTGCGGCATCCATACTTCCCTGTACATCGCGTGTTGCGTGAGAGCAAGATTTTTATGTTGTGGCACTCACAACGTTTCCAAGGATGTCCACGAAGTGGTACACGTCGGTATAGGTGTTATAAAGCGGCACCGGCGCGACCCTCAGCACATCCGGTTCGCGCCAGTCGGCTGTTACGCCGGCCTGTTCCAGGCGCGTGAAGATATCCCGAGCGCGGCTACGGCTGCCCGCTATGCGTAAGGACAGCTGGCAACCGCGCTTTGCTGGGTCACGCGGCGTGAGTATCTCGACCGCCTCGGGCAGGTGCCGGTCCAGCAGGTGCTCCAGATAGCCGGTGAGCCGCAGGGATTTTTCCCGCAGCTGCGGCATCCCCGCATCATCGAAGATCTCCAGGGAAGCCAGCAGGGGCGCGAGCGCCAGGATCGGCGGATTGCTTATCTGCCAGCCCTCGGCACCCGCCATCGGCACGAATTCCGGGCCCATACGGAAGCGCGTGGCTTTGTCATGCCCCCACCAGCCGGCGAAGCGCGGCAGTTCGAAAGCGTGGGCGTGGCGTGCGTGTACGAAGCAGCCGGCTACCGCACCGGGTCCAGCGTTCAGGTATTTGTAATTGCACCACACGCCAAAGTCCACGTCCCAGTCGTGCAGCTGCAGTGGCAGGTTGCCGGCGGCATGCGCCAGGTCGAAGCCGGCCACTGCACCTACCGCATGCGCCGCGCGGGTGATGCGCGCCATATCAAATACCTGACCGCTGGCATACTGCACCCCGGGCAGCAACACCAGCGCGAGTCGCTCACCTTCGGCGCGTATGACTGCCTCCACATCTCTCATGTCCAGTTCACGGCGAGCCCCGGCCGGCGTGAGTTCTACCAAGCTTGTATCCGGGTCAAAACCATGGAAACGGATCTGGGAGGCGACCGCGTAACGGTCGGACGGGAAGGCGCTGCGCTCGATGAGGATGCGGTGGCGGGCAGCCGTGGGCCGGTAGAAGCTCACCAGCATCAGGTGCA
>JAJYBN010000092.1 GCA_021779005.1 Pseudomonadota bacterium | reverse complement strand
CCTCAAAGAGATCGAGTACCGTTTTAACCACCGCCGTGAGAACCTGTTCAAGCGGTTCCTGAAACTCTATTTTGGTTACGTTTCGCCCTAATTACCAAAAAAAAGCCCCGCATTTCTGCGGGGCTTTTCAGTCCTTCTGATACAACCGACTCTGTCGTCGGCTACATCAATAGTCCATATCACCCATACCGCCCATGCCACCACCGCCGCCGGCGGGCATCGGCTTCTCGTCCTTCGGCAGCTCAGCCACCATGGCTTCGGTAGTGATGAGCAGGCCGGCCACGGAGGCTGCATTCTGCAGCGCGGTGCGGGTCACCTTGGTGGGATCCAGGATGCCGAGCGCCACCATGTCGCCGTACTCGCCGGTAGCCGCATCGAAACCGAAGTTGCCGGTACCGCTGGCGACCTTGTTGAGCACCACGTCCGGCGCCTCGCCGGCGTTGGCCACGATCAGCCGCAGGGGCTCCTCGATGGCACGCGCCAGGATCTGGATGCCGGTGGTCTGGTCGTGATTGGCGCCTTTGAGCTTGGAGACCGCGGCATACGCGCGCACCAGCGCCACGCCACCGCCGGGGACCACGCCTTCTTCGATGGCCGCACGCGTGGCGTGCAGGGCATCTTCGACACGGGCCTTCTTCTCTTTCATCTCCACTTCAGTGGCGGCACCGACTTTGACCACGGCCACGCCGCCGGCGAGTTTTGCGACCCGCTCCTGCAGCTTCTCTTTGTCGTAATCCGAGGTGGTCTCTTCGATCTGAGCCTTGACCGCCTTGATGCGCGCCTCGATGTTCTTCTTCTGGCCGCCGCCGTCGATGATGGTGGTGTTCTCCTTGTCCACGATCACTTTCTTGGCGCTGCCCAGATCATTGAGGGTAGCCTTCTCGAGAGACAGGCCCACTTCCTCGGCGATCACGGTGGCGCCGGTGAGGGTGGCGATGTCTTCCAACATGGCCTTGCGGCGGTCGCCGAAGCCCGGTGCCTTGACGGCCACGACCTTGACGATGCCGCGGATGGTGTTGACCACCAGTGTGGCCAGGGCCTCGCCTTCCACGTCTTCGGCCACCACCAGCAGCTGCTTGCCGCTCTTGGCCACGGCCTCGAGGATCGGCAGCATCTCACGGATGTTGGAGATCTTCTTGTCGTGCAACAGGATGACCGGATTCTCAAGCTCCGCGCTCATGCTCTGCTGGTTGTTGATGAAATACGGGGACAGATAGCCGCGGTCGAACTGCATGCCTTCGACCACTTCCAGCTCGTTGTCGAGACCGGAGCCTTCTTCCACGGTGATTACGCCTTCCTTGCCGACCTTGTTCATGGCATCAGCGATGATCTTGCCGATGGACTCATCACCATTGGCGGAGATGGTGCCCACCTGGGCGATGGACTTGTTGTCCGCTGAAGGTTTGGAGATCTTCTTGAGCTCTTCCACGGCCACGATCACAGCCTTGTCGATGCCGCGCTTCAGGTCCATGGGATTCATACCCGAGGCTACGGCCTTGAGACCCTCACGCATGATGGCCTGGGCCAGCACGGTGGCAGTGGTGGTGCCGTCGCCCGCCTCATCCGAGGTGTGGGACGCCACTTCCTTCACCATCTGTGCGCCCATGTTCTCGAACTTGTCCTTGAGTTCGATCTCCTTCGCCACGGACACACCGTCCTTGGTGATGGTGGGGGCACCGAAGCTCTTGTCGAGAACCACATTGCGGCCCTTGGGGCCGAGAGTAACCTTGACGGCGTTCGCGAGAACGTTCACGCCACGGAACATGCGCTGACGCGCATCATCACCAAATTTAACGTCTTTTGCAGCCATTGCTCTTGTCCTCTAAGATAGTTTCTGGGGATTCGTTTCGCGGAAGCTCGATCACTTGCCGCCCACGATGGCGATGATCTCGTCTTCCTTCACGGCGACGTATTCCACGTCGTCAATCTTGAACTCCGAACCGGAGTATTTGCCGATCAATACCTTGTCGCCGACCTTGACTGTGGGCGCAACCACCTGGCCGCTGTCGAGGGTGCGGCCCTTGCCGACGGCGATGACTTCGCCTTTCATGGGCTTTTCTTTGGCGGTGTCAGGGATGACAATGCCACCTGCGGTCTTGGTCTCCGACTCGAGGCGTTTGATGATTACCCGGTCGTGTAGTGGATGCAGCTTCATGGAAAGACTCTCCTCTCGAAATGTTTTCTTGGGATTAAAGGTCTGATATCAAGCAGTCGAGACACTGTTAGCACTCAACTACGCTGAGTGCTAATGATAAGGCCGAATCCCCTGGAGTCAAGGGCCATGCAGGAAAAAACCAGTCGAATAGCAAAATAATGGATGAAAATCAATTAGTTGTATTCTGTACTTGCCCTGACCCCAAGTCAGCAGAGGATATCGCCACGACCCTGGTGCAAACCCACCTGGCCGCCTGTGTGAACCTGGTGCCGGGTCTCACCTCTATATACCGTTGGCAGGGCCACGTACGGCGGGAGCCCGAATGCCTGTTGCTCATCAAGACCACCGCCGCCTGTTTCGAGGCACTGCGCAGTCGCCTACGGACGCTGCATCCTTACGAAGTCCCGGAGATCATCGCCCTGCCCATCAGTCTCGGTGATCCGGCCTACCTTCAGTGGCTCACGGAAAACACCCGACTCCCATGAAAAATTCTTTTTTGCTGTTGATTGCCTGTTTAGGCATAGGGTCATCGCTGGCGCAGGCTGATTTCCGGCCGTTGCCCCCGGAGCAGGTCTACCGCCTGCAAGTACAGCCCCAGAACGGGGTACTCATGGCCCATTGGGACATCCTGCCCGGTTACTACCTCTATAAGAACAAATTCCAGTTTGTCAGCCACACCACCGGCATCGTGTTGGGCACCCCTCAATTTCCACGCGGCGAACAGCACAGCGACTCGTACTTCGGCACCCAGGAGATCTATCGCAATGGTGTCACTGTCAGCATCCCGTACAGCGGTACTGGATCCCTGCAGCTGGAGGTGCAGTACCAGGGCTGTGCCGATATGGGTTTCTGTTATCCGCCCCAGTCACAGCAATTCAAGCTGGCGCTTGCCGAGAAAATACAAGCGCCTGCGACTGCCAAGCCGGAAGCCGTAAATGCAATTCACCCGCCAAATCTTGCGGTACTGGTTAACGGCGGTGACGACAATACTAGTTTCCCGCCACCCGATCAGGTGTTCAAGATCATGGCGCAGGCAAAAGACGCCACTACCGTGGAGGTGAGTTGGCAGATCGCCGCTGGCTATTACCTGTACCGTCAGAAGTTCCATTTCACCAGCAGTGATGCGGAAATCGCGTTGGGCGCGCCGGATTTCCCACAGGGTCAAATCGAGCACGATCAGTATTTCGGCACCAGCGAGATCTACCGTCATAGCGTGAGCGCCATCATTCCCGTGACGCGCGGCAGTAGCGCCACCAAATTTGATCTGAGCGCCACGTATCAGGGCTGCGCCGACAAGGGCCTGTGCTACCCGCCCATCACCAAGACTCTGGCTATCGATTTTGCGGCACCCGGAGTCGCGGTCATACCCAGCGCCGCGAACATGCCGCAATCCAGTCACGCGACAGCACCGCTCACGCAACAGGGCCGGCTGGCGGAACTCATCCGCCATGGAAATCTCGCCTGGGTATTGCTGGTGTTTCTGGGCTTGGGGTTGGCACTCACGTTCACGCCCTGCGTGCTGCCCATGATCCCGATCATCGCCGGGCTGATCGCCGGCCAGCCCGAGAAACCCTCCACGCGACGTGCCTTTACATTGTCGCTGGTGTACGTGCTGGCCATGGCGCTCACCTATACTGCGGCTGGGGTGATCGTGGCGCTCATCGGCGCCAACATTCAAGCCTGGTTCGAGAATCCCTGGATCGTGAGCCTCTTCAGCCTGATTTTCGTGCTGCTGGCACTCTCCATGTTCGGGTTATATGAACTGCAGATGCCAAGCGCCATGCAGACGCGCCTGGTGGGATACAGCAATACCCGGAGAGGCGGCGCCTTCGTGGGCGTGGGCATCATGGGCGTGCTCTCGGCACTCATCGTCGGGCCCTGCATCACCGCGCCGCTGGTGGCCGCGCTCCTGGTCATCGGCCAGAGCGGTGACGCGCTGCGCGGTGGCCTGTCGCTGTTTGCCTTGGGGATAGGCATGGGCATCCCCTTGCTCATCGTCGGTACTTCCGCCGGCAAGCTGATACCGAAAGCCGGGCCATGGATGCTGTCGGTCAAATATGTACTGGGGTTATTGCTGCTGGGTGTAGCGATCTGGTTTTTGTCACGCATCCTGCCGGGCCCGCTGACTTTGGCGCTGTGGGCGGCGCTGGCGATTCTCTGCGGAGTCTATCTGTTGCTCGCGGACTTCCGCGGCGGTTGGCGCAACCTGTGGAAGGCTGTCGGCGTGCTGGTGGTGGTCTATGGCATCATCATGCTGGTGGGAGCTGCCACCGGTGGCGCGGACCCATTGCAGCCACTGGCGCGTTTCAAAACTGCATCCGTCGCCACCCACTCCGCGCACGATCAAGGTCTGCAATTCACCCGGATAAAAACACTGACGGATCTGGACCAGGCACTGGCCCTGGCGAGACGCAGCCACCAGACCGTGATGCTGGATTTCTACGCGGACTGGTGTGTGTCATGCAAGGAGATGGAACACGGTGCCTTCATGGATCCAGGCGTGCTAGCCGCGTTGGCAAACACTGTGCTACTCCAGGCCGATGTGACCGCCAACGACGCCGAGGATCAGGCCCTGCTCAAGCATTTTGGAATCTATGGGCCACCGAGCATCATGTTCTTCGATGCCAGCGGTCAGGAACTCAGTGCGGGTCGCGTGGTCGGCTATATGGATGCTCGTGATTTCGAAATGCGCATCCGGGAGAATTTCAAAACTACAGGAGCAGTGAATTGAAACACGCTCAGGCGACCGGACTTGTGATTGCCATCCTGATCGCCGCTGCGGCCGCGGGATTCGGGGCCTATGTGTGGCTGCAGCCCGTACACTATGCCACGCTCCCAGTCGCCGGGAATAGCACGCCTGATAACGCAGCGGTGATGTCCGCTGACCAGGCGATGCGCGTTGGCCTGGATGACCTGAACGGCAACCCGCACACGCTCGCTGACTGGCGCGGCAAGGTGCTGCTGGTGAATTTCTGGGCTACCTGGTGTCCACCCTGCCGCCAGGAGATCCCGCTGCTGGTGCAACTGCAGGCCAAATATGCCGCCCAGGGACTGCAAGTCGTGGGCATCGCCACCGACGAGCGCAACGCTCAGGATGTACGCAGCTTCATGAAACAGCTGGTGGTGAATTACCCGATACTCATGGGT
>JAJYBN010000091.1 GCA_021779005.1 Pseudomonadota bacterium | reverse complement strand
TCGGCGGCGAAGAATTCGTGGTGCTGCTGAATCACTGCGAGGCGGATGATGCCCAACGCCGCGCCCAGGATATTTGCCGGGCTATTGAAGCGCTGCGCCCCGAGGGCGTCACGGTCACCGCCAGCATTGGCGTCACCGCACGGCTCCAAGGCCAGCCGGTAAAATTCGAGGAATTATTCAAGATCGCGGACCACGCCATGTACGAAGCCAAGAAACAGGGCCGTAACCGCGTGGCGTTTATACCCTATAACTGATGTTATAAAGGCCAGGCTGTCAGCAGGAACGCCATCACCAGGATAGCGAGCAGGCGATGGCCGGTATCCAGCATCCAGGCCGCGACCTTGCGCCGTGAGATCAGCGTGTCCACCAGCGAAGGCGCGGCTGTGAATCCCAGCCATAGCAGTACTGCGGCGACCAGTGCCGTACCCAGGCCTGCGTTGCGTCCCACATACAACAGGCTGAGTGCCAATACGAATGCCTGCAGGATGCTGCAGGCCAGCGCCACCAGGTAGCGCTGCCAGCGGCCACCGGACTCCATATCCTGCAACAGATGCGGGTTTGACCTGAGCCATAGAGGACCGAAGGTGAACGGCAGATACCACACGGCGCCCACGATGAAACCACCGACGCCGGCGATCACCACCGCAAGATAATTAATCTGACTGAGCATAGGTTTCTCCTACTGACATGCGGTTCATGTGTAGCAGCGATGCCCGTATACATGCGCATGCGTGTGAAAATCAGGTGATAGGCTTCGACCGCACAGCTTTGTCATCGTGCGTAGTTACTGAACGGCTCTTGATGATGACGCCGCCGTAGTAACAGATGTAATAGCCCGCCAGCAGGAAATAGAGGCCCAATGTCAGCGGACTGTGCTGGTAACTGGCAAACGGGTTCTCTTGTAATTGCGGATTTTGGTGCGCTTGCTGTACGGCGCCGTGCAACACCGGATATACGACGATGAACCGATAGATAATCCGGCCGATGAACAGCGCGGTCACCGTCATGCCAATATATACATTGGGCGTGTAGAACCTGCCTTCCGGGGTGACTTCAAAGTATGTGTGAGCGATGGCATATAACGCCAACACCAGACCTAAGAACGCACCCAGCAGCGCCGCCATATAACCTTTGAATGAACCAAAGGGTGACAGCAGCAACACCAGACAGAAGACGCCCAATATGAGCATGCGGATGATCATGCGGTTCTGACGCAGTGGCTGACGGCCGAAGTTGCGCCGGAAACGGCGATACAGGACGAACAGCACCAGCGCTGCGATCAGAAGGGTGCTGCCGATATTGGCGATGGATGGATGCATATTCTTCTCACTTTGAGTGCGCCCCGCACTCTAGCACGGAGCGTCGACCTCAGGAATCGTTGCCAACGATCAGCAGCTGCGTGCCTTCCGGGGCAGCCAAGGATATCCCGACTGCCCGAGGTGACACCGCTGGCGCGACCATAATATTGCGTTGCAGCAGGCGCTCGGCCAGATCTTCCGGCTGTGCATGTGTGAATGTAATCTGCGGCTGGCTGGGAGCGGTAGATTCCTGCAACCCGAGATTCAGGCCGCCGGTGGCGAGCCTCACGGTCTGTGTCGGCGTCGCATCCAGCCCGGTATTAATAAGACCCAGTTTTTCCCAGAATCGGCAGCTGGCTTGCGAGTCACGTACGTTCACACGATATTCGTCAAAATAACCACACAGGCAACCTGTGATGCGCGAATTCAATGGTGAACACGAGCGTGCTTCCAGCAACGTCACCATCTGCCGGTCAGGATCATAGAAGCCCGCCTCGTTGAACTGATCGTCGCCCAGCTTGCAGAATTCGAACTGGATACCGAGCGCTTCGAAATCCGGTAACTGGCGGCGCAGGTCCGGTTGCACGAAAGTCAGCGACGGAGAAGGAAACACGTACTGGTGCAGGCCCAGATATACATGCCCGTCGGTCAGCACTGCATACGGGTGGCTCCAGACATCATTCACCGGAGCCCGTTCGAACCCCAGGCGCGTGTAAAAATCCAGGGAAGCCAGGATATCCGGAGTCTGGATGCTGATTTCCAGGAAGTTGCCGAGCATGCTGGGGCATCAATCCGCGAAGCGTGCCATCACCAGCTCGGCGAGAGCCCGGATATGGTCAGGACGGTCATTGAGCGCCGGGATGTAATGCAGTTCCTGGCCACCCGCTTCTAGATAAGTGTCTGCATAGCGCAGGCAGTCGGCCGCAAAGCCCGGGCAGATCACATCCACAGTCTTCACACCGGCTGCGGCCAGTTCCTGCAACTTTATATCCGTATAAGGCTTCAGCCATTCCGCTTTGCCGAAGCGCGACTGGAAAGTCAGTTGCCACTCGCTATCACGCAGTTTAAGTTGCGCCGCCAGCAGTCGGGCGGTCTCCGCGCATTGATCCGCGTAAGGATCGCCCTTGAGTGCCACCTGCTTGGGGATGCCATGGAAGGAAATCAGCAGCCTCTGCCCGCGGCCATGTTTCTCCCAGTAGTCGCGCACATTCGAGGCCAGGGCATTGATATAGTGCGGATGACTGCAATAACCCTCGATACAGATCAGCGTTGAGTTGCTGAGTTGCTTGAGCCTGTCCACTGTGGAGCCCACGGTGGCACGTGCGTACTGGGGATATAGCGGCAACACCACGATGTGGGTTACGCCTTCGGCCGCCAGTTCGATCAGCGCTTCAGCCAGCGAAGGATTGCCGTAACGCATGCCGAGAGCCAGTGGTACCTTTCTGCCAACACGCGCATCCAATTCCCTGCTCAATGCGCTTGCGATCGAGCGGCTCTGGATCAGCAATGGTGAACCTGCGGGCGTCCAGATACGCGCATAGGCTACGGCGGAGCGCTTCGGCCGGAACGGCAAGATCAGACCGTACAGCAGCGGTAACCATATGAAGCGTGGCAGGGTGACCACGTCGGGGTCCGCAAGGAATTCGGCGAGGTAGCGCCGTAGTGCCGCTGGCGTGGGGGCATCGGGTGTGCCCAGGTTGGTCACCAGCACACCGGTATTCGTGCGTGGATCGCCTGATGGTTTATTGGTAACAGGCATCGGTACAAAACTAGTTTAAAGTGTTGATGATTATGGCATGAGCACTGTGTGCTATGTTTGTCTATTTATATGTCATAGCTCAATTTGCGCATCCCACGGTATATTTAACTTTGGGCTGAAAACCCAGAGACACACACAACATATTGACGGGCCGTTTTACCAAACAAACAAGGAGCAATCTATGTCAGTCGTGAAAGATTTCCAGGCATTTGTCATTCGCGGCAACGTAGTGGACATGGCCGTCGGTATTATCATCGGTGCAGCCTTCGGCACCATAGTCAAATCGCTGGTGGACGACGTGATCATGCCGCCTATCGGGCTGGCGCTCGGCAACGTGGATTTTTCCAACCTGTTCGTGGTGCTCAGGGACGGCACCAAGGGGGCGCCACCCTATGAGACCATCGCCCAGGCACATGCGGCCGGCGCCGTGACACTCAACTATGGCCTGTTCATCAATACGCTCATCAGTTTCGTCATTATCGCCATCGCGGTGTTCATGTTGATCCGCTTCATGGCCCGATTGCAGCACACCCTGGAGAAGCCAGTAGTCTCGGCACCCGTGACCAAGGAATGTCCACAGTGCTGTTCGACCATCAACATCAACGCCAAGCGTTGCCCTAACTGTACCTCCAACCTCTGAGATGAGTCACTGGCACTCAATCCACTGCTGAATAGACGGCAGCGGTTATTTTTCACAGCGACAACTCGATCAGCGTTCCAGGATCGCGGTCACACCCATACCGCCGCCGGTACAGATAGAAATCAGGCCGCGGCCCTTGCTTCTTTGCGCCAATAATTTAGCCAGCCCTGCGACGATGCGTCCGCCGGTGGCGCCGAAGGGATGTCCGAGCGCCACGCTGCCGCCTTTCACATTCAACTTGTTGCGGTCGATGGAGCCCAGCGGCGACTGGCGCCCCAACCGGGTCTTGCAATAGTCAGCTGATTCCCAGGCTTTGAGTGTGCACAGCACCTGCGCAGCAAAGGCCTCGTGGATCTCGTAGTAATCGAAATCCTGCAGTTTGAGACCAGCCGCGTCCAGCATCTTGGGGACCGCATAGGTGGGCGCCATCAGCAGACCTTCGCGGTAGATGCCACTGACAGATGAAAAATCCACCGCCGCCACCGCGAAATGCGTCAGATAGGCCTGCACCGGGATGCCATGGGCCTTGGCCCATTCATCGCTGGCCAGCAATACCGCCGAGGCGCCGTCGGTCAGCGGCGTGGAGTTGCCGGCAGTCAGCGTGCCGCTGCCGGATTTGTCGAACACCGGTTTCAATTTGGCGAGTTTCTCCAGGGTGGTATCGGGACGCACGGTGTTGTCATGGTCAGCGCCGTTGAAGGGCACCACCAGATCCGAGTAGAAGCCTTCGTTCCAGGCGGCTGTGGCTCGCATGTGGCTGGCATAGGCGAGCTCGTCCTGTTCTTTCTGGGTGAGCTTCCATTCCTTGGCCATGAGTTCGCAGCTCTGGCCCATGGACAGACCGGTGCGCGCTTCGTTGACCGA
The DNA here is from genome assembly GCA_021779005.1 of Pseudomonadota bacterium. Classification (GTDB taxonomy): domain Bacteria; phylum Pseudomonadota; class Gammaproteobacteria; order Natronospirales; family REEB76; genus REEB76. Next base: position 786 of record JAJYBN010000091.1, on the reverse strand, counting down.
GGGAAAATGCGGCATTAAATCACTCGGCCGCCAGCGCGCGATAGCCTTGAGGCGTCGCCCGAAACTGCGCGCACGGTTCAGGTCCAGCAGAATCTGCTGGAAGTGCCGGCCGAAGACGATGGGCACGTCGCTGGCGGAATCCACGCCGGCGGCGATGGCGGAGTCCAGCTCGCCCACGGCGATGCGGGTCCCCAGTTCGATGGCGGTGGACAGTGAGGTGCCGCAAGCCCGGTCCAGATTATGCCCGGGTGTATGCGCATGCAGGCCGCTGGACAGCACCGCTTCACGGGTCATGCTCCAGTCACGCGAGTGTTTCATCACCGCACCGGCGGCCACATCTCCCAGAATCTCGCCCTTGAGATTGTATTTGTCCACCAGTCCCTTGATGGTGGCGCTCAGCATCTCCAGGTTGCCGAGGCGCATGTAATTGGAGTTATTGCGGCAGAATGGGATGCGCACGCCGCCGAGGACGGCGATGGGACGGGGCAGTTTCATCATGGAATTCTCCTGTTGATACGCAGCGGCGGAATTTAAAGCAGAATCAAAGTGCCACGGCGACGCGGTTACGAGGCTCCTGATATTATCCACCCGCCGTCAAGCGGATGCTCGTGCGTCATAATTTTCAATAAAATAATGCCGTTGCCTGATTCGAAACCCAGCGCTGGCTCGCGCGCCCCGTTTGCATGGACGCGCCGCTGGCCGTGGCTGCGGGCCGAAGCCGGCGCCACCCTGATGTTGGCCGGACCCTTGATCATCCACAACCTGGCGCTGGTGGGCATGGCGCTC
>JAJYBN010000090.1 GCA_021779005.1 Pseudomonadota bacterium | reverse complement strand
GTGGATGCACCACGTGCAGATGGGTGAAGAACAGCGAAATGATTGTGACGATGATGCCCACCAGGATGCCGCGCACCACACCGCCGGCCACGTAACCCAGCACGATATAGGCATTGGGCAGTGGCGATACCAGCAGCTCCTCCACATGCCGTCCGAACTTGGCGCCGAAGAATGACGACACCACGTTGGCATAGGAGTTATTGATCACCGCCATCATGATGAGGCCGGGCGCCAGAAACTCCATATAACTGTATCCGCCCATCTGTCCCACGCGGCTGCCGATCAGCCCGCCGAAGATAATGAAATACAGCGTCATGCTGATGGCCGGCGGCACCAGGGTCTGGACCCAGATGCGCAGCACCCGCACCAGTTCGCGATTCACGATGGTCTGGAAGCCGATATAGTCTTCGCGAAATCTGCTGACGCGCATGTCTATCAACCCTTGCCTTCAGTTAGACGCACGAACAATTCTTCCAGACGGTTCACCTTGTTGCGCATGCTGGTCACCTGGATATGCTGCTGCGACAGCAGCTCGAACAGCGTGTTGACGTCCTGGGATTTGTTCACTTCCACTTCCAGGGTGGTGTCATCCACCTGGGTCACGGCATAACCATCGAGTTGCGGCAGCTGCTTCAGCGGTTTACGCAGGTTCAACTCGAATGTCTCGGTATGCAGTTTCGCCAGCAGGTCACGGGTGCGCCCCTGTTCGATGATGCGGCCCTTGTCGATGATTGCCACCCGCCGGCACAAGTCCTCGGCTTCCTCCAGATAATGGGTGGTGAGGATGATGGTGATACCTTCCTTGTTGATCTTCTTAAGAAACGCCCACATGGAGCGGCGGATTTCAATATCGACACCGGCGGTGGGTTCGTCGAGGATCAAGAGTTTCGGTTCGTGTACCAGTGCCCGCGCGATCATGAGCCGGCGTTTCATGCCGCCGGACAGGGTGCGGGAGATATCATTGCGCTTGTCCCACAGGCTCAACTGCTTCAGGTATTTTTCGGTACGCTGCTTCGCCAGCCGCCGCGGGATGCCGTAGAAGCCTGCCTGGTTGATCACGATATCGGAAATCTTCTCAAACTGGTTGAAGTTGATCTCCTGTGGCACCAGCCCGATGCAGGATTTCGCCCGTTCGATCTCGGTGTCGATGTCGTAGTCGAAGACCTTGACGTTGCCGGAGGTCTTGTTCACCAGCGAGGTGATGATGCCGATGGCGGTGGTCTTGCCGGCGCCGTTGGGGCCGAGCAGCGCGCTGAACTCGCCTTCCTGTACCTCGAAATCGATGCCTTTGAGAGCCTGGGTTCCGTTGCTGTAGGTCTTGACCAGGTTGTGGATGCTGAGCGCGTTCATGGACGGGTGAATAACAATCCGGCAGGGTTATTTTGGTCGCTAATGATACCGGAAATCGAATTTATGAGTGGCTGCCGATGTAACCAACGGCATCAAGACTATTACCATAGATATAGTCTGCGGTTGGGCAAAAAGCTGGTAAAAATACTTGCGACTGGTTATCCAATGAAACTGCGCAACCATAAGCTGATGCGACTGATACTTGAGCTTCTGAGACAGGGGATCACGCCCCATAAGATCGCTCTGTGTATCGCCCTGGGTGTAGTATTGGGCGTGACGCCGGTGATCGGCAGTACCACGATACTGTGTGCTGCCGCTGCAGTGGCGTTCGGCATCAACCTGCCGCTCATCCAGGTGGTGAACTATCTGGTCTATCCGTTGCAACTGCTGTTGCTGATCCCGTTCATCCAGGCCGGCCAATGGCTGTTCCACCAGCCGCCCCTGCCATTCTCACTTGCACAACTCACAAGTCTGTTCCGCATGAGTTTCTGGCACACGCTGGGGATGCTGTGGGAATACACCCTGCACGGCCTGGTCGCGTGGTTGATACTGGGTGGAATGGCAGCGTTGATAATCTATCTGGCTTCACGTCCAATACTCGGATTCATGCTCGTGAGAAACGCCGCTGCAGAAAAGTGACACATCAATTAATCAAGTTTGAACTCATCTCCTGTTTTGATCCCAAGACTCTTTGCCATACCCGCATTCAGTTCCAGTACATACATCGCAGGCGCAGCGCTGGCATAGCTTGGGCAGGGATCGGCTTTGCAGGGCGGGGTGTCCGCCGACACATTGATGAGCCGTCGCTGGGCACCAAAGAACAAAATGTCCAAGGGAATGAGCGTGTCCTTCATCCAGAAATAGCGCGGCTGGGCATCTGCGTACACGAACAGCATGCCGTGACTAACCGCCATGTGTGTGCGATTCATCAGGCCGTGCTCACGGGCAGCGTCTGTACTAGCGATCTCGACGCTGATGCGATGCCCGGCGAGCACTACATGATGTGATCTCGCCGGTTGTGCCGCGAACACACCTGGCGAGGCGATCAGCATGGCCATCATCAGGGCTCGACTCAAAACGTACTGTCGGTGCATCATTATTCTCCCGAACGTTTAATTGATGGGTCCGCCCGGGGGTTGCCGGGTGAAATCCTGTGGTGAACGGTTCTGGGTTAGGCGGTACACGCCCTTCCTGATTATGCGGCGCATGATGATGTCCACGATGGTCGTCTGATTGGGCTTGATCAAATTTTTGAGATTTTGTGGCGTGGCTTTAAGGCTCGCAGGCTGATACAGCACGAAGCCATCCTGTGGGTATGGCACCACCATCAGGCCAAGACTGCCGCAGGATGGCAGTGCCGGACGTAGTTGCCGTCCCTTGAAGATCACCGCCGGCCCGCCAGTCATGCGTGAGTAATTGAGGTAGTAGGTGAGGGTGCCAGGGTTTAGATGGTTGCGCTGGCGGTCCATGAAGAATCCCGGTGGCAGGTGATTGGAATTATTCTCCTTTCCTGTGGTGAGAATGATGTCGAAATCCTCGATGGCATTGCCCTGATCGTCGCGCACCCGGAAGATGAGCATGCTGCAGGGATCCACGATCACTTGATGATCCAGTTGGCCGAGATGGCTGCGATCTTCCACCTGTTCCTGTTGTTGCACTTCCGCAGTCTGAGCACGGAAACGGTCGAACACCACGGCGTAATCCTTGAGGGTGTTGACCCGCAGACATTCCAGTATGGCAGCCACGGCGGCATTGGGTGTGGCATCGGCGGGGATGCTGCGCATGATGCCCATGCGCACATCGGAATGGCAGACACCGGGGATCACCGCCAATGGTACCGCCGGTGAAATTTTCGGCGTATGCGCCTGGAGCAGCGGCGCGCTGAACCCCAGCTTCGATTTTTTATCCGCTACCGGCTGTTGCTGCTCCAGAACCATGTGGGTGAAATTCAGGTTGGCGGAGGCTACCCTGAGCACACCATCGGAACCCGTCTCCGCGGTGTAGCTGTTCACCGGATCGTAGAGCAGTGGATCATGGGACTGGCCGGCGAGCACGAAGGGGAACAGGCCCTGCGGGCCGATGTAAGCGGCACCCTGGTGCAGCCACTCGAGATTGAGCTTGAGACTCTGGGCACTGCCTAGTTCCAGCCATTCAAGTACGCCGGCGCCCACATCCACGCCCTCGAACCAGGCTTTGAGGCGTGTGAGCTTGGAGAGTCCGATTTGGACCAGCGCCGACCCGAAATTCGCGGGCGCCAGCATGATGAGATGGCTCAAGGGCGGCTGTTTGCGGCCGGTGCCGATATAGAAATGCTGCAGCCAGGCACGGATCACGGGGCAACCGGTGGAATGGGTGATGCAGGCGATGCGTTGCCCCTGTTTGAGCACGTCGCCTACTTCCCGCTCCAATGCGGCCTGGAAGGCGCGCGCGATGTCGGGGATGGTGACGGTATTGTGGAAACTGATGTATTCCGAGAGCCAGAGGTTACGTACATCGAGGTCCAGGTCGGGTGCACGCTTGGCTTCCAGTCTGAGGCGTTCCGGCAGGCCGCCGTAAGTGTCGGTGTTGCGCACGCTCCAGCCGTGCACCAGCACCACAACGCGTTTTTTCTTGGCCATCTAAGCTCCTTGGATTATCGCCAGCAGCCATTGAAAACAGCTGCTGTCATCCATATTAGTCCAGACATGGGCGGTCTGCCCTGTAGGTGTATCATGCAGCATTAATTTTACGCGCATACTTTCAGAGGATAGTCATCATGTCCGATTTGCATGTAATTAAGAAAATTTTCGGTTTTGCCGTGGTGTTGGGCATGGTGTCGATGCTCGCCGGCTGCGGCATCAACAACATTCCCACCTACAAGCAGCAGGTGACCGCGGCCTGGAGCCAGGTGTTGAACGAATATCAGCGGCGTACCGATCTGATACCGAATCTGGTGGCCACGGTCAAAGGCTATGCCACGCACGAGTCCGATGTACTGGAAGCCGTGACCAATGCCCGTGCCAAGGTCAGCCAGACCCAGATACCCGCCGATATCCTCAGCAACCCGCAGGCGTTTCACCAGTTCGAGCAGAACCAGGCGACCCTGAGTGGTGCGCTCTCACGCCTCATGATGGTGACGGAAAATTATCCGAACCTGAAGGCCAATGAGAATTTCCTGGCGCTGCAATCGCAGCTGGAAGGCACCGAGAACCGCATCGCGGTGGCGCGCCGCGACTACATCTTGGCCGTGCAGCAGTACGATACGGAGCTCACCACCATCCCGGGGCGCTGGTATCACTCGATGTTCTACTCGAGCTACCCGATGATCCAGAACTTCAGCATCTCGGAACAGGCGCAGCAGCCACCCAAGGTCACTTTCTAGATCCCTGTTGCCTTTTTCCCTCCAGGGTCAGAGTGCTATAAAAATTATGCATGCGCTTGGTATCCATCGTTGGTCTGTACTGGCAGTTTTCGCCGGCGTGCTGCTGGCCCCGCCCGCTTTTGCGGCCAGCGCTGGGCTGGATGCCGGCATGCCAGCGTTCCCTGCGCTCACTGGTCCGGTGGTGGATGAAGCACACCTATTGCCAGCGGACGTGTTCAACAGTCTCTCGCAGAAACTCGCGGCCTACGCCAACAGTTCTGGCACGCAATTGGTGGTGGTGACCATACCGACACTCAATGGCTATCCCATCGAATACTACGGCTATCAACTGGGGCGCCACTGGGGTATCGGCCAGAAGGGCAAAAACAACGGCGCGCTCTTGATCGTGGATGCAGGCGAGAAAAAGATGCGCATCGAGGTGGGGTACGGCCTGGAAGGTACGCTCACCGATGCCCAGAGTTTCAACATCATCAACAACATCATGGCTCCGCGCTTCAAGCAGGGTGATTTTGCTGCTGGCATCAGCGCGGGCGCAGATGCCATCCTCAACGTACTCGGTGACCAGCAGCAGGCAGATGCACAGCAACAGGCACGTAACCGCTCCGGCACCGGGTTTCTGATGTTCATAATCAAGAT
>JAJYBN010000089.1 GCA_021779005.1 Pseudomonadota bacterium | reverse complement strand
CATCCCGGATTACCCGGTGCAGTTCACCGACTTGAACCAGATCGTTTCCATCGGTGGGTTCGCCTTCGGCTTAGCGCAATTGTTGTTCGTGTATGTCATTTTCCAATGCGTACGCGGCGGCAAAAAAGCTGAGGCAAAAGTCTGGGAAGGTGCCCACGGTCTTGAATGGACGTTGCCTTCGCCACCGCCCTATCACAGTTTCATGGAACCACCGGCTGCGAATCTCATCTGGACACATCCCTACCAGGATGAATGATGGGAATCCCAGATGTCATCGACTGCCATGAGTAACCCCGAACAGGCTCCGCTGGAGCAGCGCCGGCGGCGCGCAGTGCGTACCGCCATCATCGCCGCACTGGTGGCGGTGGCATTTTATGTGGGATTTATCCTATTCATGCGCTGGACGCATAATCGCTGATGCGGACTGCAGAAATCCCGGGTTGGCAACAAGCTGTGGCTCTGGAAGTGAATGTGGGCAGATTGAGATAAAACGACACGCCGTTGTGAGTGCGGCGAGAATACGAGACTACAGGAGAAGAACATGTCAGCAGAGGCGCGCGCCGCAAACCATTACTACATCCCGAATGGCACGCACTGGCCCATCATGGGTTCAGTGGGTCTGTTCACCACGGCGCTCGGTGGTGCGCTGTGGCTCGAGGGCGTGGGATTCGGCGGCTACCTGTGCCTGCTGGGGATGATCATCATTCTCCTGATGATGTTCGGCTGGTTTGGTACCGTGATCCGCGAAAGTATAAGCGGTACTTACAACGACCAGGTTGACCGCTCGTTCCGCTGGGGCATGACATTTTTCATCTTTTCCGAAGTCATGTTCTTCGGCGCGTTCTTCGGCGCGCTGTTTTTTGCGCGGGTGTTCGTGGACAACTGGCTGGCGGGCAGCAGTAACAATCTGTTTACCAATCTGTTGCTGTGGAAAGGCTATGAACCCACCTGGCCCAGTAACGGGCCCGGTAATGTGGGCGGCAGTTTCGAGAGCATGTCTGCCGCCGGCATCGCGGCGATCAACACCCTGATCCTGTTGTCGAGCGGGCTGACGGTGACCATCGCCCACTGGGGCCTGAAGGAAGGCAATCGCAAGAAACTCTGCTGGTTCCTGCTGTTCACCATCATCCTGGGATTTTCATTCGTGGTGCTGCAGGCCCACGAGTACATCGAAGCCTATACTAAACAGAACTTGACGCTTGGCAGCGGCATTTACGGTTCCACGTTCTTCATGCTCACCGGATTCCACGGCCTGCATGTGACCCTCGGCGCGATCATGTTGACGGTGATCCTGTTGCGCTCCCTCAAGGGGCATTTCACACCCCAGCACCATTTCGCTTTTGAGGCGGTCTCGTGGTACTGGCATTTCGTGGATGTGGTGTGGCTGGGCCTGTTCATCTTCGTGTACTGGCTTTGATATAAGTGGATTGACAGATAAAAAGAAGCGCTGCCGCGGCAGCGCTTCTTGTTTCACTCCAATCCCAGGCGATATGTTAATGCCGCGGCGGCAAAAGGCCGTGGGGGTGTAGCCAGCCTGTCCAGTAACCGATCATAAGCACCGCGAACAGGATGAGCGACAGGACGATGCGAACGGTCAGCGCCTTGACCATGCGCGTTGACTGGCCGCGGTCGAGGAGCAGAAAGTACATACCTGAGAACAGGCTCACGATGATGACGGATAAAATGACTAGGATGACGATTTCAGAGAACATGCATTACGCCATTGCCGTGTTTTCGATACGATTCGCGGCAAATTAGCACGCGGTCATGCGCGTAGGCAAATGGCAATTTGATCCGAGCCTGTGGCCGTCACTGGCGACGCTGGTGCTGCTCGTGGTTCTGGTGTTGCTTGGTATGTGGCAGTTGCGGCGCGCGGAGTATAAGCGTGCCCTGCTGGAGAAATACCAGCAGGCGACTATGCTGCCGCCGGTCTCTCTTAACCAGGCACTGAATGCCGGAGTGCTCGATGCCCTCGGACGTTACCGGCATGTGCAGGCGCAAGGTCACTATGACAATGCTCACCAAGTGCTGCTTGAGGATATGCAGGAAGGTGACCAGGTCGGTTACCAGGTGCTTACGCCCCTGGTGCTGGAACCCGGGCAGCAGATTCTGCTGGTGAACCGTGGTTTTGTGGCTCGTGAACCAGGCGTAAAAACATTACCGGTGGTGCAGGTGGGCGCCAGTGGCCGCAGCGTGGGCGGTGTTTTGGGCATATTGCCGGTGCCGGGCATACGCCTAGGCAAGACTACAGTGCCTGACGGCTGGCCTAAATTATTGCTATACCCGCGCTATCAGACCCTGGTGGAACTGTACGGCAGCAAACTGCTCAAACCGGTGCTACTGCTGGACGCCAGCCAAGCGGATGGTTTCATGCGCGACTGGCAGCCCAATATCGGTTTCCCGCCGGTGCGCCACGATGCCTACGCACTGCAATGGTTCGCTTTGGCTATGGCGTTATTTATTATCTGGATCGTGGTGAATAGCAAACGGATTAAACATGAATAACAACACTGAACCAATGTCGCCGCCGACGCGCCCCAACAGGCCCTGGCTAATAGTCGGGATATTGGCCGCGGTCTTCCTGGTTCCGCTTGTCATCGCCTGGGTTCTGTACCTTAATATCAATCACTTTAACTTCGGTACCAACCAGCATGGCGAATTCATCACGCCGGCGCGCGCGCTGGTTACACCACCAATACCGCTACCTTTGACCGGCAAGAGCCTGGCGCCGGATTTCTTCAAGAACCGGTACACCCTGGTTTATATGAGTACGGCAGCCTGCAATGCGGATTGCGAGGAGGCTTTATATCTTACCCGCCAGATCCGCTATGCCATGGGCCAGAAAATAGAATCAGTGCAACGCCTGTATCTGGTCGTGGGGGCTCCTGAGGATCCAGCCAAACTGGAGCGGCAGCAAGCAGATGTCACTGTGGCCGACATCTCCGGGCCGGAGGGCAAAAGATTCATACAGCAGTTCAGCGTTGATGGTAAATCCATGCCGGATATCGGCAAGTTCATCTATCTGGTGGATGCGCGAGGCTTTTACATCATGCGCTATTCCATCTCCGGAAATCCTGAGGGCCTGCTCAAGGATCTACGGCACCTACTCGGGCAGAGTGGGGGCATTTAAGCAGTGACGCGCAATGGGTATCTATATCTAGCAATACTGGCCGCATTTCTGGCGCTTGTAGTGATCGTGCTGGGTGCCTACGTTCGACTCTCACAGGCCGGGTTGGGTTGTCCCGACTGGCCGGGTTGCTACGGCCACATCAGCGTGCCCGACACCCACCGGGCCATCACTACAGCGGATACGCGTTACGCCGGGCGCCCATTACACGCGGGACGCGCCTGGAAAGAAATGATCCACCGCTATTTCGCTGGCAGTCTCGCGGTGCTGATCCTGATCCTGGCCGTGATCGCCTGGTGGCGGCGAAGGCGTCATACGGCTCAACCGGTGCTGTTGCCGTCTCTGGCACTGCTAACCGTCATCTTTCAAGCCTTGCTGGGGATGTGGACGGTCACGCTGCTGCTGTTTCCGCCGGTGGTCATGGGCCATCTACTGGGCGGGTATGCCACGTTCGCGCTTTTAGTCTTGCTGGTTTTGCAGGCTGGCGGCTATCTGCGCAGTGGTGATGCAGCCAGCAAGATGTTGCGCTGGGTGGCAGCTTTGGCGCTGGTGGTGCTGGTGTTCCAGATAGCGCTCGGTGGCTGGACCAGCAGTAACTACGCAGGTATCGCCTGTCCAGATTTCCCCACCTGCCAGGTGCAGTGGTGGCCGCCGATGGATTTCCACGCTGCCTTCTCCTGGCACGGGCTCGGACCTGATTACCAGGGTGGTATTCTCAGCGACCCCGCACGGATAGCCATCCATATGACGCATCGCCTGGGGGCGCTGGTGACTTTACTCATGATGCTTGCGACCGCACTGCTGTGCCTGTTCAAGGGACACAATCACGGTATCAAATGGCTGGGCGGGCTCGCAGGCGCGTTGGTGATTTGCCAGGCGGGCATCGGCATCGGTATGGTGCACTTGGCGCTGCCGCTGGAACTCACGGTCGCGCATACAGGGGTAGCCGCCTTGCTGTTGGCGACCATCGTTTCCTTGAATTGGGTGGTATGGGCACGACCGGAATCTTTTTTATGAACACGCGATTACAAGAAACCACATTCATGCAGTCTGACCAGGCTGGCTGGTGGGATTACTACGAGCTCGGCAAGCCACGCATCGTGATGCTGATCGTGTTTACAGCCATCGTCGGTATGCTCCTGGCGGTGCCCGGCATGGTGCCGCTTAGGCAATTCATTTTCGGCACCATCGGCATTGGCCTGGCTGCATCCTGTGCCTCTGCCATCAATCATCTGCTGGACCGGCGCGCAGACGCCGCCATGTTTCGCACCCGGCACCGGCCGTTGCCACAGGGTCATGTGACCGAGCGCCAGGTAATCATTTATGCATTGATGCTCGGTGTGTCGTCCATGCTGGTACTGCTGGTGTTCGTGAACTGGCTTACTGCGGCGCTCACGTTTGCTTCGCTCATCGGTTACGCCATCATCTACACAGGATTCCTGAAGCGCGCCTCGCCGCAAAATATCGTTATCGGCGGCATCGCCGGCGCGGCGCCGCCGGTGCTGGGCTGGGCTGCGGTCACTAACCATGTGGATGCAGGTGCATTGCTGTTATGCCTGATCATCTTCGTGTGGACCCCGCCGCATTTCTGGGCGTTGGCTATTCACCGGCGCGAGGATTACGCCAAGGCGGGTATCCCGATGCTGCCGGTTACCCACGGCGTGTCCTATACGGTGCTGCATATCATTTTCTACACTATTCTGCTGGTGGCGGTGAGCCTGCTGCCCTATATCATCGGCATGAGTGGATTGTTGTATCTAATAGGTGCATTGATATTGGGCGGAATCTTTCTGGCGTACGCATTTGCCATGCGGTTCAACAGTGACCCCAGCTTGCCCATGCGCACCTTCCGTTATTCCATCGTCTATCTCACGGCGATTTTTATCCTGCTACTGGCGGATCACTACGTGCCACTGCTGATGCAATCGCTTTCTGGTTGATCTCATTAGACGCAGGAATGGCCTGCGGCCGCTATCATTCACGCCTGATTGTCCCTTCCACTGGCTTCTCGTATAGTGAAGCGCCGCTCAAACGGCTGGGGATTCCATGGTTGATGAGACCTTAAGTTTCATGGCCCGCCTGAAGCGCCACCACATCTACCGGGTGGCGACGGTGTACGCCATTGCCGCTTGGATTTTAATTCAGCTTTCCAACAGCATCATTCCCAACCTCGGCTGGCCACGTCAGAGTGTACTGATCCTGATCGTGGCTGTGGCACTGCTGTTCCCGGTGGTGTTAGTGGTGGGCTGGATGTTCATCCCGCCC
>JAJYBN010000088.1 GCA_021779005.1 Pseudomonadota bacterium | reverse complement strand
GCAACCAGGGTTTCAGTATCAGCAATAACCAGCCCTGCAATCAAACCAACTCGCAGCCTATCAACACGCCGGGACCGCAACCCGTGCAAGGAAATGTCTGGACCAACAGCAGCAGCTTGGCAAAGAATGTGTATCTGGAAATCCTGTATGCGCCCAGTAATGTCAGCCCGGGCCCGAATCCAAACCTGAAAGTACTCATCGAGTCCACGAACAGTCAGATTTACACGACACCACGGACCGCAGCCGGCAGCATCTACGGCCAATCGGCCCTTGCCTACCCCGCCGAGATCACCGCCGGCGCGGACAGCGCCATCAGCCCCGACAGCATCGAGGGCTACAGTTCCCAGGGCCTGGTATTTATGTCGCAGCCGGGAGTACCGTCTTTCACCCGCATGAAGCCGGATTTCGTCGGCATCGATTGCGTGAGCGTCACTGGGGCCGGCGGGTTCAGCAGCCCATTCTGCGGCACTTCCGCTGCCGCACCGCATATCGCCGCGCTGGTGGCCCTGTTCGAATCCGGTTTTCCTAATCAAGATCCATACACTCTTCTTCAGGCCGGCGCTAAATCATTGGGCAGCGGTTCACCAAACGGTGTCTATGGCCATGGGCTTCCGGATGCGGTGCGCTCTGTAGCTCCCTACTATGGGAATCCCGCCGCCACCATCAGCGCGCCCGCGAGCAACACTACCGTGGACACCGGCCAGACGGTGAATTTTGCCGGTAACTGTTCAGCCAACGGTGTCCCAGGCAGCGTGAACTATGACTGGAACTTCGGCGCGAATTCCGGGGTCGCCGATTCCACCGCCACCAGTCCCAGCGTCAGTTTCAAGTTCGTCGGCCAGTATACGGTGACGCTTACCTGCACCAACCAGTTCGGCAACACCGCGTCCGCGACCCGTAATTTCACGGTGCAGGCCGGATCCTCCGGCAGTAGCGGTGGGGGTGGTGGATTGGGGATGATCACGCTGGCAGCCTTGCTGCTCATGTGGACAGCAGTTGTGCTCGTCAAGCCCGCAGGTAGGCCCCAGCATTAGAAGCCAGTGGACAGCTATACGTTTGGTATATATACCGCTTACCGGGCATCCAGCTTCGCGCCGCTGGAAACGCAACTTATAAGGGGAACAGATTTGCGATGAGCGTCATACCTAAGCATATAAATGTCGCGTTTGTGATCACACTCGTGCTTGCTGGCGCCATACCGCACTCCACGCAGGCTGCCCTGTCAGCGACGGCCACTCCTAAGCTCGACAAGCGACTCGCACTCATCGCTGCAGCCGTACGGGAACAGCGTGCACAACCGCTGATGGCCGCGGCCCTGACCCGGGAGATCTTCCGGCAGATTTCTCCGTTGGAGGCGCGCTGGAACGCCGCCGGCCAGGTGCAGGTGTATCTGCACTATGCCCGCAACGGCAATCCACCCGATAGCACTGAACTGGCAGCACTAGGTGCCAGCGACATCGTGAACAGTCCGGGACTAGGAGTGGTCCAAGCTTGGATTCCGGCGGATAAACTTGAGAGTGCCGCAGCCTTGGCAACAGTCACACGCGTTTCGGTGCCGCACTACGCCATCATGCGCCGCTCGCCGCCAATTGCTGCGCTGCCACGCACCGGCTCTATCGATACGGCCGGCGACCAGATTCTCGGCGCCGCCCAGTTCCGCACAGCGACCGGTTACACTGGCCAAGGGATAGTGGTGGGCGTGATCTCAAACGGCGACAGCGGGGTTTCCGCTTCCCAGAGCACTGGAGATTTGCCGGCTAATATCTGGAACGATCCCAATAATTCGGCATGGAGAACCACAGGTGCCGAAGGCACCGCCATGATGGAGATCGTGTATGACATCGCACCCGGTATAAAACAACTGGGGTTTGCTGGGCCCGGGACTACCGCGGACTTTCTAACAGCACTGAATGATTTCAACACTGACATCAACGCCAACATCATAGTAGACGACCTGGGCTTCCCCGGCGAAGCCATGTTCACCAACGGCGATTTTGCCAATGGCGTACAACAATTCGCCACGGCTCATCCGAGTATTCATCTGGTGACGGCCGCCGGCAATGACGGTACCGCCTTTTGGGCAGGACCGTGGTCATCAACTCCGGTGAATGTCACAATAAACGGCGTCACCTACACCCAGGCCTTGAATTTCGGAACACCGACCAGCCCGGTTACCCAGCTAGAAATCCAGGATCCCCAGGCCGGCGATTCTATTGCCTATTTAGTAGAGTGGGATGATCCCTGGGACAACACCAGCACAACCAACGATCCCAACGATTACGACGTCGTCATGTATAGCACCACGACTCCCAGTGATGCGACCGCTATCGCGTGCAATCAAGGAATCAATATCGGACCAGCCGGGTCGTCCACCAGTGGTTGCAACCAAACCAATAACGCCAGTGTACTGAACACACCTGGACCGCTCCCGGTGCAGGGAAGTGGTGCAACTCTGGCTTCCAATGAAACTACTGCATACCTGTCTGTCTATCTGGTTGCGGGTAATCCTGGAGCGAACCTCAAGATACTGGTGTTATCCAATAATGCCAACAGGATTACCGTGACCCCTCCATACCCGAGTCCTTCAATTCCTGGCAGCATTTATGGCCAGTCAGCGGTGGGTATGCCGGTGGGTAGCTCGCTGACTCCCGGCGAGATCACGGTAGGTGCAGTACTGCCTGCCGGCCCTTACTCCATCGAAGACTACAGCTCACTAGGACCGGTGCAATTCGGGATACCTGGCACTGGCACAGGGACGCAAATTTCGGAGACCATTCAAAAACCGGATTTTGTCGCACCCGATTGTGTGAATGTAACCGGCGCCGGCGGATTTGGCTCACCCTTCTGCGGCACTTCGGCTGCTGCCCCGCACATCGCCGGTCTTCTTGCCTTGTTGTTGTCTGCCTACCCGATCAGTGATGACCCCTACACGCTGCTCCAGAACAGTGCTTCGCAGCCTGTGGGCGGTAGTGGCTGGAATGGTACCTATGGTTTTGGATTGCCGAACATCGATACTCTGCTGACTTCCGGAACATACCCGGTTACCGGGGCAGTCATTACCAGTCCGGCGAGCGGCACAACCATCATGGGTGGGCAGAGCACCACTTTTCTGAGTGGTTGCCTAGGTTACGACGGCAAGGCTTTTAGCTACCTGTGGAATTTTGGCACGAGCACCATTGCAGATTCCACTGCCCAAAATCCGAACGTCACTTTCAACACTGCGGGCACCTACACGGTAACGCTCACCTGCACAAACAGCATGGGCTCTGGCACCGCCACCAGTACTTACACTGTCACTGCGTCGCGTTTCGGCGCCGCCAGCTTCGGTCTGCCGGCGCTGGCAATACTCGCACTCATGCTATTGGTAACAGCGCGCCGCCGCCGTTAGATGTCCTCAACAGGATTCCAGCGCACTGCTGTATTGATCAGGCAGCCACCGGCGGGCGACCCACTGAATAGAGGGTGAAACCGGCGGCGCGCGTGTCTTCCGGATTATAGACATTGCGGCCGTCGAAGATCAGCGGCTGCTTGAGGCGGCGCTTGAGCATCTCGAAATCCGGGCTGCGGAACTGGGTCCACTCGGTGACCACTACCAGCGCATCGGCAGCATCCAGACACTCCATCTGGGAACGGCACAGCGTCAACAATGGCTGCTGCCCATAAAGCCGTTGGGCTTCTGTCATGGCTGCAGGATCATAAGCTCGTACCCGTGCACCGGCTTTCCAGAGTGCTTCCATCAGCACCCGGCTGGGTGCCTCGCGCATGTCATCGGTATTCGGTTTGAAGGCTAGGCCCCACAGGGCAAAGGTGCGACCCTTGAGCTGACCGCCGAAATGGCCGTGGATTTTTTCGAACAGGGTGTTCTTCTGGCGGCGGTTCACTTCCTCCACCGCCTGCAGCAGCAGTGGCTCATAGCCGGACTTCGCCGCAGTGCGCGTCAGCGCCGACACGTCCTTGGGAAAACAGGAGCCGCCGTAACCGACGCCGGCGTACAGGAAGCCATAACCGATGCGCGGATCGGAGCCGATACCCTTGCGCACCTGTTCGATATCCACACCCAGGCGTTCGGCGATGTTGGCGAACTCGTTCATCATGCTGATGCGCGACGCCAGCATGGCATTGGCGGCGTACTTGGTGAACTCCGCATCGCGCACCGTCATGAGCATGAGACGTTCGCGGTTGCGGGTGAAGGGTGCATACAGGCTGCGCATCACCTCGATGCTGTGCGGCTGGTTGGCACCCACCACGATACGATCCGGATGTGCGAAATCCTCCACCGCGCTGCCTTCCTTGAGAAATTCCGGGTTGGAGACTACGTCGAAGGACACAGTGCTGCCGCGCTTCTTGAGTTCTGCGGCGATGGCCGCACGCACCTGGTCGGCGGTTCCCACCGGTACCGTGGACTTGTCCACCACGATCTTCTCTGAATCCATATGCGCACCGATGGTGCGCGCCACCTGCAGGACGTATTTCAGATCCGCGGAGCCGTCTTCGTCCGGCGGCGTGCCTACGGCGATGAACTGCAACAGGCCGAACTGCACACCCTCCGCCGGCACGTCCGTGAACTTGAGGCGACCGCTCTCCAGACCTTCCGCTAGCAGATGGTCCAGCCCCGGTTCGACGATCGGCACCTCACCGCGTTTGAGGCGCGCCACCCGTGCTTTGTCCACATCCACGCACAGCACTTCGTTGCCCATGTTGGCGAAACAGGCGGCGCTCACCAGCCCCACATAGCCGCTACCATGCACAGTGATTTTCATGCTGCTCCCAAGGATCGCTTGTCGGTACAGGAAAAGCGCATTATATCAGTGGCCTGCCGCTGGCCGGCCCATACCTAAAGGGACACACGGATGCTGAAGAAGGGTGACAGCGCCCCGGAATTCGAATTGCCCGACCAGGACGGCAGCCTGCTGAGGCTCTCTGAACTGTTGAAGCGTGGACCGCTGTTGCTGTATTTCTACCCGGCGGATTTCACACCGGTATGCACCCGTGAGGCCTGTGCTTTCCGTGACCTGCAACCGGCGCTGGCAGCCGCGAGCATTACGGTCATCGGCATCAGCCCCCAGGACAGTGCCAGCCACGCCCGCTTTCGCGAAAAACATGGTCTGAGCTTTCCGTTATTGGCAGACCCCGGCAAACACGTGATCCGCGCCTACGGCTGTGAAGGCCCGCTGGGCTTCGGCGTAAAACGCGTCAGTTACCTGATCAGCCCAGACGGCCGCATCCTGGATGTCGCCCACGCGGCACTGCGGGTGGGACCCCACGCAGCACTCGCAGCGCACGCTGCATGGACCGGGAAAGATCGCCACTGATACCCGGACCTTCATCGTGTCAGCCCGTCGAACACGGAGGTCTGCAGCTGTCATCCTTCGCTTGCCCCTGTCTATCGTCCCGA
>JAJYBN010000087.1 GCA_021779005.1 Pseudomonadota bacterium | reverse complement strand
TGTTTCGCGCTACCATTTCCCCATGTACCTCAAAGAGATCGAGTACCGTTTTAACCACCGCCGTGAGAACCTGTTCAAGCGGTTCCTGAAACTCTATTTTGGTTACGTTTCGCCCTAATTACCAATATTAAATAGCGGTTGTTATTTGATACAGTTAATCGCTGATTTCGATATGAAAGAATCGTTTTCATAGACGGCATAAACTCATTTCATGAAACTCATCGGTTCATTGTCGAGCCCTTACGCACGTAAAGTGCGTATCGTACTCATCGAGAAGGGTGTCGAGTGTCCGTTGCTGCTGGAAGACGTATGGGCGGCAGATACCAAAATCCAGCACAGCAATCCGCTCGGCAAGGTGCCATGCCTGATCCGTGACGACGGTAGTGCGCTGTACGATTCACGGGTAATCTGCGAATATCTGGATTCATTCCCGCCGGCCGGTAGCCTGATACCGTCCCCGATGGCTGAGCGCATCACGACACGCCGTTGGGAGGCGCTGGCGGACGGAGTACTGGACGCCGGCGTACTCATGCGCCTCGAGCACACCCAGCGGGAACCTGCCCAGCGCAGCGAAAAATGGCTGGCGCGCCAGCGTGGAAAAGTCATGGCGGGACTCGAGGTGATGGAAAAGGATCTAGGCACCAATGACTGGTGCGTGGCTGGACGCTTCACACTCGCCGATATCGCTCTGGGTTGTGCGCTCGGCTGGCTTTCCTTCAGGTTGCCGGAGCTGGACTGGCGCAAAACCCACGCCAGACTCGGCCGGCATCTCGACCGGCTGTCGCTACGGCCATCGTTCGCGGGCAGCCTGCCACAGGCTTAGTCGCGGAAATTCACGAACTGCACTGGCTGGCCCAGTTTCGCGCTGCGCAATAACGCGATGGCAGCCTGCAGGTCATCACGTTTCTTGCCGGAGATGCGTACTTCCTCACCCTGGATGGCAGCCTGTACTTTCAGGCCACTGTCCTTGATGAGTCTGACGATCTTTTTCGCCAGTTCCTTTTCGATACCCTGCTTGACCTGGATGCATTGCTTGGCCTTGTCGCCGCCGATGGCCTCGATCTTCTGGGGATCGAAGCTGGCCACATCGATGCCGCGTTTCGCCGCACGCTGATAGAGGATGTCCTGTATCTGCTTGAGCTGGAACTCGCTGTCGGCGAACAATGTCAGTACGTCATCCAGGTGCTCGATACTGGCACTGGTGCCCTTGAAGTCATAGCGTGTACCGATCTCGCGGCTCACCTGATCGGTGGCATTGGTGAGTTCGTCGGTTTCGACTTTGGATACCACATCGAATGAAGGCATGTTTGCTCCTCAATATATAAGCATGAATGATCGCGGTGTCTCCGGCCGCGACTATTGCATGTGTACCTTGACCGCTGCCGCCGCGCGCCGGGCCTTGTGGCGGGCTGCCTCGATGCTGTCGGCGCGCGCCAGCGTCACGCCCATGCGCCTGTGGCCGCGTATCTGAGGCTTGCCGAACAGCCGGAGCATGGTATCCGGTTGCATGAGCGCCTCGTCCACATTCTCGAACAGCGGACCGTCGGAATCGCCGTGCGGCAGAATCACTGCCGAAGCCGAGGGACCGAACTGACGGATCACGGGGATCGGTAGGCCAAGGATGGCGCGCACGTGTAGTGCAAACTCGGACAGATCCTGGGAGATCAGGGTCACCAGCCCGGTATCGTGGGGCCGCGGCGAGACTTCGCTGAACCAGACTGTGTCGCCCTTGATGAAGAATTCCATTCCGAAGATGCCGCGACCCCCGAGATTGTCGGAGATGGTCTGGGCCATGCGTCGCACCTCGGCCAGGGCTTGCGGGGTCATGGGCTGGGGCTGCCAGGATTCGCGGTAATCGCCCTGTTCCTGGCGATGTCCGACCGGTTCGCAGAAGCTGGTGCCGCTCGCATGCCGTACGGTGAGCAGGGTGATCTCGTAATCAAAATCCACGAAGCCTTCCACGATCACGCGGCCCTGGCCGCTGCGACCGCCCATCTGTGCGTATTGCCAGGCAGCCTCGATCTCGGATTGCTTGCGGATCACGCTCTGGCCTTTCCCGGATGAACTCATGACCGGCTTGACCACGCACGGCAGCCCGATGGCCTTGATGGCAGCCTGGAATTCAACGGGACTATCGGCAAACCGGTACGGCGAGGTCTGCAGCCGCAGCTCTTCCGCCACCAGCCGCCGGATGCCTTCCCGGTCCATGGTGAGCCGCACGGTGCGCGCCGTGGGGATCACGGTCCAGCCCTGCTTCTCCAGTTCCAGCAAGGTGGGCGTGGCGATAGCTTCCAGTTCCGGCACGATGAAATGCGGCTTTTCCAGTTCCACCACCCGCCGCACTTCCGCGCCGTCCAGCATGTTGATGACATGCGCACGGTGCGCTACCTGCATGGCTGGCGCATGCGCATAGCGGTCCACGGCGATGACCTCCACGCCGAAGCGCTGTGCCTCGATGGTGACTTCCTTGCCGAGTTCTCCCGAGCCCAGCAGCAGCAGACGGGTGGCGTTGGCGGTGAGTGGCGTGCCGATCTTGATCATGCGGTCTCCTTCATCGGACGGACTTTCGGATGTATCCCGCGCAGCAGGATGTCCTCGGCATTTTCCAGATCTTCCGGCGTGCCCCACAACACCAGGACATCGCCTTCCTTCAATACGGTTTCTTTCGGCGGTTGTCGCCCGACCACACCTTCGCGGCGCAGCGCAGTGACCACAATACCTTTATCCTTGAAGTTGAATTCTCCGATGCTGTGGTTGATGGATTTGGCGCCGGGGTCGAGCGTCACGGTATACAACTGTTCCCGGAACGCGTGACTGGGATCGAGCGGTAGAGCGTCCTGGCCGCGGAACACGCTGCGTAACAGGCTGTAGCGATGGTTACGCACTTCCTCCACTTTGCGCAGGATCTCACCCATGGGCATGCCCAGCAAGTGCAGCAGGTGCGAAGCCACCATAAGGCTCGATTCCATGGTCTCGGGAATCACTTCGGTGGCACCCGCTTTCATGAGCTTGTCCAACTCAGCATCGTCACGGGTACGCACCAGTACTGGAATATCCGGGCGCATCTTTTTCACGTTATCCAGAATCTTGAGCGCTACCGGGATACTAAAATAGGTAATCACCACAATCCGGGCACGTTCTAACCCCGCAGCCTTGAGCATCGCCGGATTGGTGCCGTCGCCGTAATACACCGGGTCACCGGCTTCACGCGCGTGCTTGACGCGCACCGGATCCAGATCCAGGGCCACGAAACTGAATCCCGCGGGCTCCAGGAAACGCGCCACGTTCTGGCCGACGCGTCCGTAACCGACCAGCAGCACATGGTTTTCCAGCTGCAGTTGCTGCCGGCCTATATCGTGCTGCAAGCGGTCGTGTGCATCCGCGGTGTCGTCCAACGGGAAAAGGCGCGCAGCCAGCAGGCCGCTATAGCGCAGGCAAAAGGGACTTGCCAGCATGCTCAATACGATGACCGCCAAGCCGAATTCTGCATGCGCCGGACGTATCACCGCCTGCGCAAGGCCCAGCGCCAGTAGCGCGAAACCGAATTCACCGCCCTGGTTGAGCGCCATGCCGGTACGCAACGCGCTGGCGCGATCGCTGCCCAGAAGACGTGCCAGCAACGTAACCAAACCGGTTTTGAACAGCATCAATGCGGTCACGCTTATGATTAGCAGCCACCAGTGATGCAGCACAGTGTGCGGATTGAGTAGCATGCCGACGGTGACGAAAAACAAGCCCAGCAGGATGTCCCGGAACGGGCGGATGTCGGCCTCCACCTGATGACGGTATTCGGTTTCGGCCAGCATCATGCCGGCCAGGAAGGCACCCAGCGCCAGCGACAGACCGAGTGCGGCGGTACTCCAGGCAGCGACCAGGGTGAACAACAGCACCGCCAGCGTGAATAATTCAGCAGAACGTGTAGTGGCGATCTGATGGAACAAAGGTCTCAGCAGCCAGCGGCCGAAAGCCAGGATCACGATCACTGCCAGCGCGCCCTTGGCGAAGGTCCATAACAATTCGGTGGCAAACTCGGTGCCGATGCCATGGGCTAGTCCCGGGATCAGTATCAGGAAGGGGATTACCGCCAGATCCTGGAACAGCAGCACCGCGATTGAAAGCCGCCCGTGCTGCAGGTTGAGTTCGTTCTGTTCCGCTAACTGCTTCACCACGATGGCGGTGGAGGACATGGCAAAGGCGCCGCCGATCACCACCGCTACCGGTGCCTGTGCCCCAAACAGCCAGGCGGCGAGTGCCGTGCCGGCGGTCGTCAATAGCACCTGCAGCCCGCCCAGCACGAACACCGCCTTGCGCATGACGATGAGCCGCGGCAGCGAAAATTCCAGGCCCAGAGTGAACAGCAGGAACACCACGCCGAATTCCGCCAGCGATTGGGTGTCCGCCGAATTTGCGATCCATCCGAGTCCGTGGGGGCCAACCACGAAGCCGGTGGCCAGGTACGCGATGATGGTCGGCAGTTTCACGCGCTTGAGCGCGGCCACTACCAGCACGGCCACAGCCAGCAGGATCAGAATCGAGCGCAGGGTGGTGTGTTCCATGGCGTACGCGTCTCCCTAAGCCACCCCAATCTTACCGGATTGGGCGCAGATGCTCCCGGTTGCCGTTATTTATGGCGCTCCGGGACAGGCATGTGCTGATGCGTGCGGGACTATAATCTGCGGCCCGGACACACAGGTGAACGCTACATGCTGACGCGGATCATACGGATAACGGGGATTACGCTGTGCGCCGCACTGCTACTGGGCGCAACGCTCAGCCAGTGCCAGAGCATCACCACCAACGGTATCGGACCCGACGGTCCGGTATTCGTCACCAGCGTCGCGGTAGAAGATGCCAATGGCGTCCTCACCAGCATATTTTCACCAGGGCAAACCATCCAATTCGTTGTGAGTGTGCGCAACCGTAGTAGCTCCAGTCAGACCCTGTCATTCGATACATCCCAGAAATCTAATATCGTGGTGTTGGACAGCGGCACTGCTACGGAAGTGTGGACCTGGTCGCTGGGGCAGAGTTTTTCCCAGAACACCAGCAGCCTCACGATTGCGGCGGGTCAGACTCAGACGTTCACGGTGACCTGGGACCAGACCGACGATAGCGGCCAGGCAGTAGCCAGCGGCGATTACGAAGTCATCGGCGGTCTGACGTGCTCGAATACCACCAGTTCTTCCACTACCTCCACTACCACCACTTCCTCCGCCAGCACCACCTGCATGCCGACGGGAATTCCCAGCTCGGATCAGCTGGCGCCCAGCGTTTATATTTCAACCCTGGTGCCGTTCACCATCCAGTAAACGTGCAGATGCATATCGTAAAGAGGAGTGCCCCATAAATAATATCCAAGAGTTTCGATGATAGATAGGAGGTGGACCATGCGTCACCTGTTACGAACCTTATTTATGATTTTATGTGCCGTGCTGTTGCTTGGTAACAGCCAATGCCAGAACAGCAACAGCGCCAGCACCACGACACCGGATTTTCAGACTTCTCTTGCAGTCCAGGATGCCAACGGGAACTCTGCTACTGAGTTTTCTCAGGGCGAGCAGATTCAGTTTGTCGTAAGCGTACACAACTACAATCCGGTACCATTGATT
>JAJYBN010000086.1:3368-5629 GCA_021779005.1 Pseudomonadota bacterium | reverse complement strand
CCACTCGCTGACAAAAGTCTTGACTGCCAGGCGCTCGACCGGCGGGGTCGCGATGATGGACAGTTCTCGCAGTCCTGCCAGTGACATGTTAAGAGTGCGTGGAATGGGTGTGGCGGTGAGTGTCAGCATATCCACCTGGGCGCGGAGTTTCTTGAGTTTCTCCTTGTGCTGTACACCGAAGCGGTGTTCCTCATCGATGATGACCAGACCCAGATCCTTGAACTTCAGTTCGTTCCGCAGCAACGCATGTGTACCGATGACGATGTCTACGGTGCCGGCAGCGATAGCCTGCATGACTGCGTGCTGCTGTTTGCCGGTACGGAAGCGCGACAGCACTTCGATGCGCACCGGCCAGTGTGCAAAACGGTCGTTGAAGGTCTGTGCATGCTGCTGGGCGAGAAGTGTAGTGGGGACCAGGATTGCCACCTGTTTGCCTCCCTGCACGGCAACGAATGCTGCACGCAAAGCAACTTCGGTCTTGCCAAAACCTACATCACCGCAGACCACCCGATCCATGGGTAAGCCAGCGCTCATATCGTTGATGACATCATTGATGGCGGTGAACTGGTCTGGAGTCTCGTCGAAGGGAAACCCCTCAGCGAACGCCTGATAATCCAGTTCTTCAAATTTGAAGGCGTGCCCCTCACGCGCGGCGCGGCGCGCGTAGATATCCAGCAGCTCTGCCGCCACATCCCTTACCTGTTCGGCAGCGCGGCGCTTGGCTTTCTGCCATTGATCACTGCCCAGGCGGTGCAGGGGTGCTGTTTCTGGCGCGCTGCCGCTGTAGCGGGAAATCAGGTGCAAAGACGAAACTGGCACATACAGCTTGTCGCCGCCCGCGTATTCGAGCATCAGGAATTCTGTCTGGATTCCATTCAATTCCAGCAACTGCAGTCCCAGGTAGCGGCCGACACCATATTCCTGGTGTACTACCGGCGCGCCTTCCGCGAGTGCCGCCAGATCACGCAGGATATTTTCCGGATCGCGGCTGTTGGTGCGCCGGGTCGATTGCCGTACGCGTTGGCCGAATAACTGTTCCTCGGCGATGATGGCGATGCTGGCTTCCGGCAGCAGCAAACCACGTTCTAGCGGAGCTATGCACAAAGCGATGCGGGCGCCACTGTCGAGAAACCCGGTCCAACCTTCTACCGATACCGGTCTCAGATCGCGTCGGGCCAGCAGTTCCAGCAGATATTCTCGCCGGCCGGCGGATTCTGCCACGAATAGGACGCGCCCACTGAATTCCTCGAGGAAGTCCAGCAGTTTTTCAACCGGTTCAGGGGCGCGGCTTTCGACCCGCAGCGGCGAGGGTGTGGCCGTGGCAAAGTTGATAGCGTCTTTATCCGGAAATTCAAAGTTCTGCAAATAGATGCATGGTCGCGTAATCAATGATGGCTGGATTGATTCAGGCGGCTGCCACAATTCATCAGGGCGAAGCAGGGGGCGTTCCACGTCATGCCGGTATTGTTCATAGCGTTCGGTGATCTGTATCCAAGCTTGGGTCGTAGCACCGGATATATCTTCCAGTAATCCTATCCTGGTATTAAGTGGCAAGTAATCGAAAAAGCTCACGCTATTCTCATAAAATAACGGCGTGTAGTATTCGATACCCGCAGGTGCCAGGCCATTGCTGACATCCCGGTAGATCGGATTTTTCTGCGGGTCGCCCTCGAAACGCGCACGATAACGCATCCGGAAATTGCGTATTCCGTCCTCGTCCAGAGGAAACTCGCGTGCCGGCAAAAGCCTGATTTCCTGGAGCTGGTCACCGGATAGCTGGGTCTCGGGATCGAAATGGCGGATGCTTTCGATCTCATCATCTAAAAGATCAATGCGGAACGGGGTATCGCTGCCCATGGGAAAGATATCCAGCAAAGCGCCGCGTACCGCGAACTCGCCGTGCTCCATGACTTGTGGCACCGAGGCATAGCCGGCAGCGCTGAGCCGTTGGCGCATGGCTTCCGGATCCATCTGTTCACCGACCCTGAGCAGGAATGCGTTACCGGTTATATACAGGGGCGGCGGCAAGCGTTGCATCAATGTGGCAGCCGCGATGATGACCACGCCGCGCCGCATGTCGGGTAACTGTGCGAGGGTGGCGAGGCGAGCGGAGATGATGTCCTGATGGGGGGAGAATCTGTCGTAGGGCAGCGTTTCCCAGTCCGGAAACAAGCTCAGTGGCAGTGATCGTTTATCAAGGTAGAAGTGCAGCTCATCCAGTATGCGTTCAGCTTCCCGGGCGGTCGGTGTCACCAACAACA
>JAJYBN010000086.1:0-3358 GCA_021779005.1 Pseudomonadota bacterium | reverse complement strand
TCGGCCTGTTGTACAGCCTCGGCCAAAGCCAAGCTGGCGCTGCTGCCGTACAACCGGCCCCAGCGCAGTAGGGGGTGCGATGAGTCGGGCAATGCGGGATTCAGAATTTTATTGTTCATTTCCAAATGCATAAACGTCTACACCCCGCTGTGCGGGGTGAGGGTTAAAATGTAGCGGCAATACCTTGCCGGTTTGTTCAATCCCGGAAGCGTTTCAGCAGGTCGCTGTAGGCATCGATTCGGCGGTCTCGAAAATACGGCCAAATGCGGCGCACCGCCTCGGAACGACCCAAATCCACGTCCGCGGTAAGCACCGCGGGAGAGTCACTCTCGGCCTGCGCCAGTATCTCCCCTTGGGGGCCGCAGATGAAGCTGGAACCCCAGAAACATATGCCACTGCTGCGCCCCGACGGATCGTCCTCCTTGCCCACGCGGTTGCATACCATCACTGTCAGCCCGTTGGCCACCCCATGGGCACGCTGAATGGTGATCCAGGCGTCCCGCTGGCGGCCCTGTTCAGCCTTGTCATCTTCCTCTGTCCAGCCGATGGCGGTGGGATAGAGCAGCAGTTCGGCGCCTGCCAGCGCCATCAGTCGCGCAGCCTCCGGATACCACTGGTCCCAGCACACCAGCACACCCAGTTTACCAACGGATGTTTGGATCGGATGGAACCCCAGGTCACCGGGAGTGAAATAGAATTTTTCGGAATAACCGGGATCATCCGGGATGTGCATCTTGCGGTAGATACCCGCCAAGTTGCCGTCGTTCTCCAGGACGACGGCGGTATTGTGGTAGATGCCGGGTGCGCGCCGCTCAAACAGTGAAGCGACGATCACCACGCCCAGCTCTTTTGCCACCATGCCCAGTTCCTTCGTGGATGGGCCGGGTATGGCTTCGGCCAGGTCAAATATTCGGGTGTCTTCCGCTTGGCAGAAATACAGGCTGGTGTGCAGCTCCTGCAGCAAGACCAGTTTCGCGCCTGCTGCAGCAGCTGCGCGGATGCCTTTGATACTCTCCGCCAGGTTATGGGCGCGATCTGCACTGCAGCTTTGCTGCACCAGGCCGGTTCTAAGGATTTTCTGCTTATTCATATGGATACACTTTCCGGGATCACGCCTCTTGGAAGCTGCATGGTGACGCAGTGCAGGCTGCCATACTGGTAAATCAGCGGCCGGCACATGATCGGTACGATCATTCGGTTGGTAAACACCGGCTTGAGTGCCGCCAACGCCGCATCATCAGCAGCATCATTATAGGTCGGCATGAGTACAGCACCATTGATGATGAGGAAGTTGGCATAGGTGGCGGGCAGCCGCCGTCCAGTGTTGTCGTAAACAGCGCCCGGCCATGGCAGGGGCACCAGTCTATAGGGTTCACCATCCGCACGTCGCAAGGCCTGCAATTCAGCTTCCATGGCCTTGAGTTCCGGGAAATGGGGATCGTTTACATCATTACATGCCTGGTAGGCGATGGTGCGAGTGTCGCAGAAGCGCGCCAGGGTATCGATGTGGCCGTCGGTATCGTCGCCATCGATCGAGCCATGCCGGAGCCAAAGGATACGGCTCACGCCAAACAGACGCCGGAGATCCTGATCAATCTGTTGTCGTTGCATAATTGAATTGCGATTTGGATTCAGCAGGCAGCTTTCCGTTGTCAGTAGTGTGCCGACCCCATCCACCTCGATGCTGCCACCTTCCATCACTAGCTGAAAGCTTTCTAGGGGAGTCGTGCCGAAGGCGCCGAGATTATGCAGTCTGCGGGTGATCTCATTATCAAAATTGTGGGGATATTTGTTTCCCCAGCCATTGAATATGAAATCCAGCAGCACAAGACTGCCACCTTTCAATACTGTCACGGGACCGTGATCCCGGGCCCAAGCGTCGTTGGATGGCAATGGAAACAAGTGTAGCCGCTCTACACGGCCACCCGCTGCTCTCACCAACTGGTGGATTCTGTGGGCGTGCATTACATCCATGCATGTAATTACAACCTGTTCACGCAGACTGATTTCTTTCGCCAGCTGGGTATGACAGGCTTCCACGGACGCATAATCGGGGTTCCAGTCTCCGTCGCTGCGAGGCCAGGTAAGCATGACGCCACTCTGGGGCGCCCATTCAGGAGGCAGATAGTACAGGCTGGTCATATCGATCGTATCTGATACAAAGCGCCCGGCTTATGCCGGGCGCGCTCCAGGATCCAGTAAATCAGACTGTCAGTTTTTACTCTGGTCACTGTTGAAGGGATGTTCCTTCACGACCGTATGTATTACGAGATTGTATTCGAAGTAAACCACATACTCGGGATATACCCAGCGGGTGATGGGTGGATGTAGTTTATTACTGGGATCCGGTACTGCTGGCAACTTTTCCTGGGGTGCACCGAAAATGTGTTCGACGTTCTCCATGCTCATGCCGCGCACGGGCATGGTGGGGCCGGTATTTGCCTGGGCCGGTATGGCGGCGGTGGTAGCGGCCGGGGCAGTTGATGCTACGGGCGCCGGAGCAGTTGTCACTGCCGCCGTCACAGGCGCCGCAGACGCGACTGTCGCAGCTGACGGCTGGTTTGCGGTGCTCGCAGCCTCCACTGTGGTTGCTGCCATGGCATGTGTGGCGGTGGCTGCCGCAGGCGGAGGCTGGGTCGTTGCGGCCAGGTCATCGGCCATGGCGGCGCCTGCGCATATCCACAGGACAGCGGTAATGATAGCAAGATTGAGATTGCGCCCCATGTCGGGTCTCCCCCGGTCCAGATAATGATCTAAATATAGCACCGTAACAAAGGGCTAAAAAGCCTTTTAGGGCACAAGCTTAGATGATTTCCTTAAGAACCCAACTTATCAGGCGTTTCCATGCCGTTTGAGTCCCCATTAATACAGGTCCGGCTGGTGCGCCGCTACCGGCGGTTTCTTGCGGATCTTGAATTTCCCGATGGCCAGGCCCATACGATCCATTGCCCGAATACCGGCGCCATGCTGGGTTGCGACCGGCCTGGCAGCCGTGCGTGGCTGAGCCGAGCTGCAAATCCAGCGCGTAAATAGTCCTGGACCTGGAAGTTGGTGGAGGACGAAAACACCGTATTGGTGGGCATCCTCACTGGCCGTAGTTACGGTTTGTTACATGAGGCTATGTGTGCTGGACTGCTTCCGCAACTCAAGGGCTATCCCCAGGTACGGCCGAAGTCGTCGCTGCGGCAGGTTTCTGTGTGGATTTCTATTGTCCGGTCACGTCTCAGAGCCCGATTGCTATCTGGAAGTAAACAACGTCACGGCGGTGGTGAACAGGGGGGGTTGTATTGTTTCCGGACGCCGTCAGCGAGCGCGCCAGCCGATACTTGCGTGAGCTAATGGTCAAAGTACAGCACGG
>JAJYBN010000085.1 GCA_021779005.1 Pseudomonadota bacterium | reverse complement strand
TCAGTGACCGTTTCGGCTGCCTCATGGCCTTCGACGATGGTGATACCGGCGTTCGCTCCCAGGTTGTTGAAGTTGGCGCCGCAACTGGCGCCCGCATCGGTGATGTACGGCAAGTTGGTGTAAGCCACGTTACCGTATGTCGAGCTGGTGGAGCTGTGCCACGCGCAGTATTGCGTGCCGAAGCCACTGGAGCTGTTGCCCGTGGCGGTCGCAATCACGTACTGCGTGGTATTGTTGCTGCCGGCAGCGGTGTTGCCGAAATACTGGGCCGCTTTCACCGCTTCGGCGGCAAGCTGCGACTGCTTCGGATGGGTCGGCGCAGATGAGGCGCTGTCATACCAGTAGCCATAGAGCATGCCCGCTTGGTTGCCCGCGGGGGTGCCAGCACCATTGCAGAAGTAGGTGCCGCTGGCCACGCCCTGGCAGTACTGGGTGTTGTCGTTGAACCAGGAGCTGCCGCCGATGCTGGCAAGAAAATTCTCCAGGATGGTAGCTTCCCCGCTGGGATCATTATTGGTCCACTGCGAGCCCCAAAAGATCAAATAGATCTTCGGCGCGGTCTCGACACCGATGCCGCCGGTGCCACCGTGGTAGTACAGGTTTACCGAACCACCGCCGCCACGGTGATGCGCCGCATGGGTCCGCTGGCTCAACGCTTGTTCAACCGTCGAATGAATGATTACTGCGGGCTGGCCCGCTTCGATGTACCTCACGGAACCGGTCGTGCCATCGGAGACCATCGATGGAGGCGCACCGATGGCTAGGCCTACCAGCATCGTGAATGTAAGCCCCGTTAAAAATTGCCCTGAGCGTCTCATAAAATATCTCCTCAATAGTTTGTAGGGTACAAGCAGTCTTTTAACCTTGTTATGGGTGCGATCGGCACCTACGCGCGACCCCCCGCTTGCAAGAGCGATACAGGAACCCTTGCGCCGGCTATGCCCCCAAGTCGTACGCCCAGGGGCGGCAGCAAGCGCCGCTTTCAGGAGTTATCTGGCCTTTTAATCCCCCAATTGCGTTTCAAAAACCGGCACCGGGCGCCGGGTTCGTGCTAGCCCCTTCCTCCTAGTAACCGGAACTCTATCCGGCGTTAGCACGCTATATTTATAGCAAAAAGGCGTGGAAGTTATGCAGGCTATGAGAAAAATTAAGAGATTCTCTCAGGGAGATGGTCGACATGCAGCCATGGATACCAGCCGGGTTCAAGCAGGGGGGGGTCGTATTTAAGACTTGGGATCCGCCGGATTCCTCGTGCCCGGTACCCGTCACAGGCTGTCTCATCGACGAGGGTAAGTCAGAACCATGGCAAACCCATGATTGAAGTCGGTATTCGTCCCGATCATGTACAGGTAGTGCCCAGTAGCCGCGGAGATCTGGCCGGTCCGGTCCTGGCTGTCGAAAAACGCTACCCCCCTCATCGCCCCATGACAGGCCGAAGTACCGGTGAAACTTATAAGGGCATCAAAGAGGTTAAGGACCCCTACTTGGGTCAGCGTCCCGGAGATACGGCAGCCTAGGGAATCGGTACCCATGAGGCGGCCTCCGGAGTCGATGGTTGCCGTAACCTTGGTCAGTCGGTTGATATCGACGCCGTGATATGAACCGCCCCGGCTGGTAAGGGATACTTTCTGATGGGTGAGCGGCAACATACTCAGATTCAGCGAGATGAAGCAGTCGCCGCAGTTGAATGTCCCGTGGAGTGCATACGCATTCCCGCTCGAGTCCACAGGCTTGATCTCAAATTGCCAGTTTTGGGCGCCGCGAGACACTGCCTGCCCCTCGGTTGGCACTTCGCGCCCGGGGCTGGTCACCTTATTACTGCCTTGAAGGTTCTGGAACAGTTGAATCTCACTGCTAGCGGCGTGAACTGAAATGAAATAACCTTTGCCGTCTTCCTTAACGGCTCCAATCATTGATTTGGGAGTTGATTGGACCGGGCCCGGGTATCTGTAAAATGTGGATTCTCCGGAATAAATTCCAGATGTACCGGTAGATGATACCGCGGCAGAGTCCGCATCGCTGTAGCCGGTATTTGCGAACAGCAACACTGCAATCACGACCAGACCGTTATTAAGTTTCAGTTTGCCCATGTCAGATTTTCCTATGGGGTTCGAACGCTCAGTAGTAGACCATCCTCATATTCGAATTTCAATTAGATGAAACCTCAACAGGAAAGGCACAGCGTGACTCTGCCTGGGCGCGCTGCAGACCTGGTAGCTGCTATCTGACTAAACGAAATACGCATTTACATATCGACTGAAGCCTTTCTCATTTCAGCTCGCCTATACTTGTGTGCAGCACATCGCCTGACTGCCAGGGGATATATATGAAGTACGTCGAGGTGGTCGCAAAGGCGGGGATCTCGAGCACCATCGCGGCGATTGCCGAGAAATTCATGTTGCAGGATCTCCGCCCCGGGCCCGTGGCCGAGGACGGCAGGCAGCATATGCGGCTGGTGGTGGCCGATGATGCGCTGCAGGAAGTGCTGGATGCACTCCAGAATGTCTTGGGTGCAGATTCCACCGCCCGTGTGCTGGTGTTGCCGATCGAAGTTTCCCTGCCAAAACCCAAACCCAAATCCGAGCCTGAACAAGAGAAGGAGCGGCCGAAAGATTCCGCAACTGCCACCCGCGAAGCGCTGTATGAATCGGTGACGAAAAGCGCCCAATTTGACGTTAACTATGTGGTTCTGATCATCCTCTCGACGATCGTGGCGGCTATTGGCCTGATCGAGAACAATGTTGCAGTCGTCATCGGTGCCATGGTGATCGCACCGCTGCTGGGGCCAAACCTCGCCCTGAGCCTGGGTACTGCCCTGGGGGATATTCCCCTGATGCGTAAATCAGCGCTGACATTGTTGACTGGTATCCTGCTGACGTTATTCTTCTCCGCCATCCTGGGCGCGCTATGGCCCCAAGCGCACCCGAGTCCGGAACTCCTGTCGCGTACCCACGTGGGGATCGAATCCGTGGCCCTCGCGTTGGCCTCAGGAGCAGCGGCAGTGCTTTCCCTGACGACCGGCCTGTCGAGCGTGCTTGTGGGCGTCATGGTTGCTGTGGCGCTTATGCCGCCGGCCGCGACGCTCGGCCTTATGCTAGGGCACGGAAGAATGCATCTTGCGATCGGCGCAGGACTGTTACTGGTCGTCAATATCGTGTGCGTAAACCTGGCCAGCAATGTTGTGTTTTTTATCAAGAAGATCCGCCCACGCACCTGGCTGGAGAAGAAGAAGGCCAATCGGGCGATGGCTGTCTATGTGGCGGGCTGGTTGGTGACCCTGATCATTCTGGTGTTTGTCATCATCAAGTACCCAATACTGCAAGGATAATCTTATCGCTGTAAAGCGAACATAATCGCGTCTGGATTTTCGAGGGTTTGCATGCATTCCGTCGCCCAGCATCTGGATGAAGCCTCGATCGGCAGGGTGCACCGGCGTTCCGCCTGGGCCGCTGGGCTGGGGATATTCCTCGACGGCTACGACATCTCCATCATCGCCATCGCGCTGATCCTGCTCAAACCCCAATGGCATCTGGGTCCATTGCAGACCGGATTGTTGGGCGGCGCAGCGCTTGCCGGTGCCTTCGCTGGAAGTCTCATGGGCGGGCCGCTGGCGGACCGTTTCGGCCGCAAGGCGATCTATCTCCTGGACATGGCCACCTTTCTGTTGGCCGCGCTGGCGTCCGGATTTGCCTGGGATATCACTTCACTGGTGGCGTTGCGGTTCGTGCTGGGCGTAGGCGTAGGCGCGGATTACCCCCTGTCGGCCACCTATCTCATCGAGTTCCTGCCGCGCGCGCGCCGCGGCCGCATCACCGTATGGGTGTTCGCTTTGTGGATGGGCGGCGCCGCAGTCTCGAGTGCCGTGGGTCTGGCGTTGCTGCCCCTGGGCGAACATGCGTGGCGCTTCATGCTGGCCTCGGGTGCCATCCCGGCGCTCGGCATCCTGTGGTTGAGGAAGAAGCTGCCGGAGTCGCCACGCTGGTATCTGCGCCGCGGCCGAATTAAAGAAGCAGTGGCAGTGCTCGCACAACTGGTGCCGTCGCTCGGCGATAAGGAACGCCATGCATTGATCAACGCGGAGCAGCAGCATCAACAGACGCCGCTGGCTGGATGGTTGGAATTATTCTCACGCTTTTATATAAGACGCACGCTGTTCATCACCCTGCCCTGGTTCCTGTTCGACATCATGGGTTACAGCTTCGGCATCTACGCGCCGCTACTGCTCCTGGGTCTGGGTTTGCATGGCAACGTGCAGTCGGTGATCGGCAATACGCTCCTGGATGTGGTGGCGATCATCGGCACCGCGTTGCTGGCCGTGAGCATCGAACGTGTCGGTCGGTTGCGTGCGCAGATCTGGGGTTTCGTGGGCTCGGTGATCGGCTTGCTCTTGGTTTGGGTATTCGCCTTGCATGGTCCGCCGCCACTGGTGGTGCTGGTGATCGGCCTGCTGCTGTGGCAGGTGGCCATCAGCTACGGCCCGGCGAACACCTGCTGGATATTTCCGGTGGAACTCTATCCCACGGAGCTGCGCGCCTCGGCTCACGGCTTGGCTACCGCGGTGTCACGGGTGGGCGCATTGGTGGCGGTATTCCTGTTGCCGCTGGCGCAGGAACGTCTCGGTGAGGCCTGGCTGATGCTGGCGTTCGCCGCCACCGGCATCGCCGGCGCGCTGCTGTCTATCTGGCTGGGGGAAGAGACTGCGCAGAAGCCGTTGTTGCAGGAACATTTAATATCCTAAGCAATCATCTGGCGTTGCCCAGATCAGGCACTGCGCGTTTCATACCAATGCTGTGTGCGCATTACGAACCACACCACCGATAGCATCACCGGCACTTCCACCAGCACACCCACCACCGTCGCCAGCGCTGCACCGGACAGGAATCCGAAGAGACTGATGGCTGTGGCCACCGCCAACTCAAAAAAGTTGCTGGCGCCGATGAGTGCAGATGGAGCCGCCACGCAGTGGGCCACCCGGAAATAGCGATTTAGCAGATAGGCCAAGCCGGCGTTGAAATACACCTGGATCAGGATCGGTACCGCCAGCAGCACGATAATCAGCGGCTGTGCCAGGATCTGGCTGCCCTGGAATCCGAACAGCAGCACCAGCGTTGCCAGCAGTGCCAGCAACGATACCGGGTTGAGGTTTTTCAGCGCTGCGTTCAATGTCGTTTGACCGCCGTGCTTGAGCAACCAACGCCGCCACAGTTGCGCCAGTATCACCGGAATGACGATATACAGCCCCACCGACAGCAGCAGCGTATTCCACGGTACGCTGATGGACGCGAGCCCCAACAGCAGGCCGACGACGGGCGCGAATGCGAAAATCATGATGAAATCATTCAAGGCGACCTGGCTGAGAGTGAAATGCGGTTCACCGTGCGACAGGTTGCTCCACACAAACACCATAGCGGTGCAGGGTGCGGCAGCCAGCAGGATAAGACCGGCGATATAACTGTTGATCTGGTTCGCCGGCAACCAGGCAGCAAACACATGGGCGATGAACAACCAACCGAGCAGCGCCATGGAAAACGGTTTAACCGCCCAATTGATGAATAACGTCACGCCGATGCCGCGCCAATGCTCACGTACCTGATGCAGCGCCCCCAGGTCCACTTTGAGCAGCATGGGGATGATCATCAGCCAGATGAGCGCGGCCACCGGCAGGTTCACCTGTGCGAGTTCCAGACTGCCGAGCATCTCGAATGCTCGCGGCAGGAAT
>JAJYBN010000084.1 GCA_021779005.1 Pseudomonadota bacterium | reverse complement strand
AACCCCAAGGGCCGACACGCCAAAAGCAAAGCACGCCTGCAACGCTTCGAGGAACTGTCCTCGGCGGAATTCCAGAAACGCAACGAGACCCAGGAACTCTACATCCCGCCGGGGCCGCGCCTCGGCGACGTGGTGGTGGAAGCCAAAGGCTTGCGCAAGAGTTTCGGCGACACACTGCTGTATGACGACCTGTCCTTCAACCTGCCACCCGGTGGCATCGTCGGCGTCATCGGCCCGAACGGCGCCGGCAAGACCACGCTGTTCCGCATGATCGTCGGCCAGGAGAAAGCCGATGCCGGCGAGCTGCGCATCGGTCCGAGCGTCAAGCTTGCCTACGTGGACCAGAGCCGCGACACGCTGAGTCCAGACAAAACTGTATGGCAGGAAATCGCTGATGGCCAGGACATCCTCATGGTTGGGAACTATCAGACGCCGTCGCGCGCCTACGTGGGACGTTTCAACTTCAAGGGACCCGACCAGCAGAAGCGCGTGGGCGACCTCTCCGGCGGCGAACGCAACCGCGTGCATCTGGCCAAGGTGCTCAGGAATGGTGGCAACGTGTTATTACTGGACGAGCCCACCAATGATCTGGATGTCGAGACCCTGCGGGCATTGGAAGAAGCGCTGCTGGCATTCCCAGGGTGTGCAGTGATCATCTCCCACGACCGCTGGTTCCTGGACCGCATCGCCACCCACATGCTGGCCTTCGAGGGTGATTCCAAAGTCGTGTGGTTCGAGGGCAACTACGCGGATTACGAGGCCGACCGCAAGCGCCGCCTGGGCGCCGACGCCGATCAGCCGCACCGCATCAAGTACCGGCGCTTGAAAGTCTGACAAGTAGTTGTCGCAGCGGGACAGATTGACCGTAGTGATGCAGGCGCGCTCGCGGTCAGTTGGAGGAAACGTATTTCTCGCGCCGCAGGTTATGGTTGTCGAAGCCGATGGCTTTAAGGCGTTCGACCGCGGTATCGATCATGTCCGGGTTGCCGCATAGATAGACGATATCGCGCGTAGGATCGGGCTTGAGTTCCATGAGGTGGTCTTGCACATATCCCTTGCGGGCATGCGCCACGGGCGGCTCCGGCATGCGCCGGCTATAACTGGCGATGAATTCGAATGCGGGATTCTCGCGCGCGAAGCTGACAAAGTCTTCTCCGAACAGCAGTTCATCCGGACCGCGTACACCCAGCAAAAGTGCAGCTGTATGCTGCTTGCCATCGAGACGCGCACGCAACTGCGGCAGCATGGCACGATAGGGCGAGATGCCGGTACCGGTGGCCACCAGCAAGTAGCGCCCGGGTGGATCATCGCGCAACATGAAACGCCCAAAAGGACCAGTGGCCTCGACGCGTGCACCGGGCGTCATGTCAAACAGAAGTTTCGTGGCGCGCCCGCCTTCCACATGGGTAACCGCGATCTGCACATCGTCTACACTCCCGGGGATGGTAGCCACGCTGTAACTGCGGCGCAGCTCCATGTCCTGCCACGGCAAGTGCAACGTGATGAACTGCCCGGGCGCAGAGCTGAACGGTGTGCCATCCTCGCGCCGGAAATTCAGCTGGCGTACGCGTGGTGTGGCCATCAGGCTCGACTGCAGGACAAAGGTGAAGCGTTCGTGGCTCATGCTCGTTAACCGGGAAATAAGAACATAATGGCCATGTCGGGTGGCGACAAAGGCGCACTTTTTACCATATCCAGCGCCATAATCCGAGTATCAGCGTTATAGTTAACGCATTCATCAGGAGGATCGAGCCATGTTGCATAGATTCTGCAGTTTTTTTGCCTTATCAGCCGGTGCGTTGCTGATCGCATCCGGTGTACACGCAGGCCCTATCCCGGCGTCCGGCAACACCACCACGCTCCTCAAGGAAGCCGTGAATGGCAGTTGGCGTACAGCGGACCATAAGGCACGCGATCAATACCGCCATCCGCTGGAAACCCTGGAATTCTTCGGTATCCGTCCGGACATGACGGTGATCGAACTCTCGCCCGGCGGCGGCTGGTACACGGAGATCCTGGCGCCTTTCCTGTATGACCGCGGGCACCTCATCGAAGCCTCCGCGCCCATGAACAGCAGCAGCAAATTCATGCGCAATATGGCTACGGCATTTGAGGCTAAACTCAAGGCCGATCCGGCAGTATATGGCCATATTGAGAAGATCATCCCGTTCGCACCGCCCCAACAGGTCAATCTGGGGCCGGATGATTCCGCCGACATGGTGCTCACCTTCCGCAACGCCCATGACTGGATGAACGACAGTCCCGAGACTCTGGCCGCGGTATTCAAATCCGCATACGCGGTACTCAAGCCGGGTGGCGTGTTCGGCATTGTGGAACATCGTGCCAAACCCTTCGCTGAGGCTGCCGAGAGTTCCATGGCACTGCACCGGCTGCCGGAAGATTACGTGATCGAACTGGGACTGAGCACCGGGTTCCGTCTGGCGGGCGTCTCTGAAATCAACGCCAACCCCAAGGACCCCGAAGACATCAACGTGCACCGTCTGCCACCGGACTTGTCAGGGGCCGACAGCGAGCATGCA
This sequence comes from Pseudomonadota bacterium, assembly GCA_021779005.1. Classification (GTDB taxonomy): domain Bacteria; phylum Pseudomonadota; class Gammaproteobacteria; order Natronospirales; family REEB76; genus REEB76. Next base: position 3,245 of record JAJYBN010000084.1, on the reverse strand, counting down.
CAGATGCGAGCCATCGGTGAATCCGACCGCATGACCCTGAAGTTCGTGAAACCCAGGCAATAAGGTGACCGCATGTTCAAGCTACTGCTGTTAAGTTCTGCATTGCTGCTGTCCGCACCGATCCTGGCCACCCCGCAGGCCACGGCGGATGCCAGCGGCATTGCTGTCTCGCTTGACCAGGTGCTGCGGGGTACCTGGCGCGATCCCGCCAATGTTGCCCGCGACCAGTACCGCCATCCTAAACAGACGCTGGAGTTCTTCGGCCTCACACCCCATATGACCGTGGTACAACTCTGGCCAGGCGGTGGCTGGTACACGGAGATCCTGGCGCCGCTGCTCGGAGACCACGGCCAACTGATCGATGCGGCAGTGCCCGCCAAGGGCGACTCCGAATCCGATGGCACCGTGAAATATCTGGCCAAGCTCAAAGCGGATCCAGAAGTCTATGGCAAGGTGAAGGTGGTGGACTTCTCGCCGCCCGCCATGCTGGATCTCGGACCCGACGGTTCCGCTGACATGGTGCTTACCTTCCGCAACCTGCATAACTGGCAGGCCCGCAGCCAGTTAGGTAACGTGTTCCAGGCGGCCTTCAAGGTGCTGAAACACGGTGGCGTATTGGGCGTGGTGGAGCACCGCGCCGCGCCCGGCAAGCGTGTGGGCCAGGTATTCAAGACCGGCTACATGCCGGAGGATTACGTGATCGAGGAAGTCGAGAAAGTCGGCTTCAGGCTCGTGGGGCAATCCGGGATCAACGCCAACCCCAGGGACACCAGGGACTATCCACGCGGCGTCTGGACCTTACCCCCCACCTACGCCGAGGGTGACAAACATCATGCGAAGTACCAAGCCATCGGCGAGAGCGATCGCATGACACTCAAATTCGTGAAGCCCTGAATACAGGCCTTTGCCAGGTCACGGGCCGCATGTGTCCGTACCACCCGTTTCAATCGACCTTCGTTGAAGTTTTATACGAAGGTCCCATTGCGCAGATCTTCCAGCGCCTGCTGGATTTCCTCACGCGTGTTCATCACGAACGGTCCGTAGCGGACTACCGGTTCGCCCAGCGGCTTGCCGGATACCAGCAGGAACCTGACGCCCGCCTGTAGAGCCTTGATCTCCACCGTATCACCATCGGAAAACACCACGAGTTTCTGGCCGCGGACAGGCGTGCCGGCGGCTGCCGCGTTAACGCCAAATTGCCCCTCGCCGCCATAGACATAGGCGAAAGCCGTATGCCCACGCGGGATCGCCTGGCTGAACACGGCATCTGCCGGCACGGATATATCCAGATAGGTGGGATCGGCGGCGATCTCCCTGACCGCGCCTGTGACGCCATCCACGCTACCGGCGATGATGCGGATGCGCACACCATTGGTGCGCTGGATTTCGGGTATCTGCCTGGCGGCGACTTCCTGATAACGGGGTTTGGTCAATTTGAGGCGCGCCGGCAGGTTCACCCACAGCTGGAAGCCGGACAGGTGACCGCCGCGCAACTGTGGCATTTCCTCGTGCAGGATGCCATGGCCGGCTGTCATCCACTGCACATCGCCGGACTCGATACTGCCCGCGTGGCCGAGGGAATCCTTATGCTCCACTACGCCGGAGTGCATATAGGTCACGGTCTCGATGCCGCGGTGCGGGTGCATGGGAAAACCGGCGATGTAGTCGTCCGGATCATCAGAACCGAAATGATCGAACAGCAGAAACGGGTCCAGGTAATCCAAGGTCGCGGTGGCGATGCTGCGTTTGAGCTTGACCCCCGCGCCGTCGGAAACCCGCTGAGGCTCGATGACTTGCGTGACTGTGCGTGACTGACTGGTCATGGAGAATGCGCCTCCTGGGTACGCGCGCAAACCAACAATGGGGACTTATGTGGAGATTTCAATCCGACGTTACCGTTTCGACAGCTGTCGCTGCGTCTCCGTGCATACGCTTTCAAAAACGGCACGCAGCTGATCTTTCGCCCTGCTGAAATTTGCATGGCGCAAGGCCCCCGCCGCATCATTCTCATCCATATACACACGCTCGCACATCTCGATCTGCAATGCCTCGACCTGCTCCATCTTGCCGTAATGCACGGTGATATAGCCGCCTTTGTATGGATCGTTGCGCGTTACCGTGTACCCGGCTTTCTGAAATCCGCGTTCCACAGTATCCACCAGCCAGGTCGCGCAAGACAGCCCATCACGGTCGCCGAGGTAGATCTGGCCCTTGAGTTCGCCGTGCAGCAGGTTGGCGCGTGACGCGACGCTGTGAGCATCGATCAGTACCACCCGGCCAAACTGCCTGATCTTGGCCTCGATGAGCTCCAGCAGCTTGGCATGATACGGTGCATGCACCAGCGCCTGACGCCGCGCAATCTCATCCTTTGAAGGCGGGGTGCGGTAGATCTGTTCACCCCAGAAGGTCTTGAGTGCCACAAACCCGGTCTCGAAGCGGCCCGGATACAACGGCGCATCATCCGGTGGACGGTTCAGATCCGCCACGAAGCGGCTATAGGTCGCAAAGATGGTGGTGGCGCCGAGTGCCGGCAGAAAATCATAGAGATGATGCAGATGCCAATCGGTCATGGGCAAGCTGCGGATATGATCGGAGGCAAATTCCGCTGCAATGACATCCGGCACGTGGGTGCCGGTATGTGGGATGCTCACCAGCAATGGCACCTCAGGTGCCACTGGCGTACGCACTTCATAGGGTTTGATCGGCATCGTCATTGCTCGTTGAGACGCGCAACCACCTGCTCAAATTCCCGGGCGCTGTTTTGCACGCCGCTTGCCTCACCGTGATCCACCAGGCGTTTGCCTCCCACATAGACCGCCGCGATATCATGGCGGCTGCCACCGATGAGCAGCGCATCCAGCAAGGTGTTGATGGTGTGGCCGCGCCAAGGGTCGGTGTGCTCATCCAGTACCACCAGGTCGGCGCGCCTGCCCACGGCGATCGCACCCACCGGTTCCGCCAAAGCGGCCGCACCACCATCGCAGGCCCGCTGCCACAGGGTCGCGCCCAGGCCCGCGGCATCCGCGAACCGGGCGCGCTGCTGCTTGCGCAGGCGTTGACCATATTCCAGCCAGCGTAATTCCTCGATTGCATCGATGCGGCAATTGCTGTCGGAGCCAATGGCGATACGGCCGCCGGCATCCATATAGTCTTCCGCCGCAAACAATCCATCGCCCAAGTAAGCCTCGGTGATGGGGCACAGCACGACCGTGGCCTCCCGCTCAGCGATCAGGTGACGCTCGGTC
>JAJYBN010000083.1 GCA_021779005.1 Pseudomonadota bacterium | reverse complement strand
GCAGGTGCACGCCCTGGCGCAGGGCCGCGGCCAGCACGGTCTCGTCATCCCGCACCTGGAAACCATGGCCGCCGGGGTGCAGGGTTGCGCGATGAGGCATTTGCTTTCCCGCACCGATAGAATGCGTTCATTCTGTACCAAAATCGGGGGCAAGACAGCATGCACATGCTCACGCTGATCGGCGTGCTCGTGGTCATCGTAGGTTTCGCCTTGCGGGTAAATCCACTGCTGGTGGTGACCGTGGCCGGCATCGCCACCGGCGTCGCCGGAGGTTTGAGTCCGGTGACCATCGTCAGTGAATTCGGCCGCGCCTTCACCGAGAACCGCTACATGGGCCTGGTGTGGCTGACGCTGCCGGTGATCGGCCTGTTGGAACGCAGTGGTCTCAAAGAACGCGCCCAGGAACTCATCGGCCGCATCAAGTCCGCCACCACCGGCCGCGTACTGCTGCTGTACCTCGCCATCCGCCAGCTCACCGCCAGCATCGGACTCACGTCACTGGGCGGCCAGGCGCAGATGGTGCGGCCGCTAATCGCTCCCATGGCGGAAGCCGCGGCAGAAGCACGTTACGGCGAGTTGCCTGACAAGACCCGTTACCATGTCCTGGCGCATGCGGCTGCTGTGGATAACGTGGGCGTGTTCTTCGGCGAAGACATCTTTCTCGCCATGGGCTCGGTACTGCTCATCAAGGGCTTCCTGGATGAGAATGGCATCCACCTGACACCACTGCACATCGCCCTGTGGGCGATTCCCACTGCCATCGCCGTATTCATCATCCACGGTATCCGCCTGCTGTTGTTGGATCGTCGTTTAAAAAAGCAATTCCAGGATCACCAAGCATGATCCGGCTGGAGTACATCTATATCCTCGGCGGCCTGCTGTTCTGCACAGTGGCGGTGCTGGAGTTTCTGGACCGCGCCAATGCCAAACGCTTGCGCAAGACCCTTTTCTGGGGCATCTATGGGATCACCTTCCTGTTCGGAGCGGAGCTCCCGTCATTCGTCACCGGGTGTCTGGTGATTATCATGGTGCTGGTGACCGGCTGGAAAGACCTGGGCACAAGCAAAGTAAAGACCACAGCGGAACCGGAGCGGCGCCAGAGTGCCATGCGCTTGCGGGATAAACTTTTCATCCCGGCGCTCTGCATCCCGGCGGTGACATTCCTCGGCACATTGGTGTTACCGGAAATCGTCATCGCCGGGAAGCCGTTGGCGGTGGCGAAAGATGCCACGCTGGTGTCATTGGGACTGTCGGTACCCGTGGCACTGGCGGTGGCGCTGTGGTTGTTCCGCCAGCGCTTCGTCACTTCACTGCATGAAGGCCGGCGCCTGTTGACGGCGGTGGGTACGGTGGCGGTGTTGCCGCAGTTGCTAGCGGCCCTGGGCGCGCTGTTCGCCGCCGCCGGCGTCGGCCAGGTGGTCGCGGCAAGCGTGACACGCTTCATACCCGCCGATGCTACTTTCCTGGTGATCGTGGCGTTCACCGTTGGCATGGCGCTGTTCACCATGATCATGGGCAACGCCTTCGCTGCGTTCCCTGTGATGGTGGCAGGCATCGGCCTGCCGTTGATCGTGCACAAACTCGGCGGCGACCCGGCCATCATGGGCGCCATCGGCATGCTCTCGGGCTACTGCGGTACGCTCATGACGCCCATGGCCGCCAACTTCAATATCGTACCGGCGGCACTTCTGGAACTGCCGGACAAGAACGGCGTTGTCAAGGTGCAGATCCCCACCGGCTTGATACTGCTGGCAGTCAACACGCTACTGATGTATCTATTGGTATTCCGTTTTTGATATTCCGCTTAACAGCAGTGGTCACTCGTGCCTTTGAACTGTTTCGGCGGATAGGGCACCGAACCGTAAGAACAGAACACGCAGCAATCCCCGGATTTGGGTTTGAGCAGCGTATAGCAGTGTAGGCATTCATAGAAAAACTGGCAGGTGTCGGTGGACATGCGCTCCTCGCTGGCCAGACCGCAGTGCGGGCAGATCAATACCGAGATCAGTATCAAGGATGGTTTAGCCATGGTTGACCCCTATTCTCGACAGCTATTCAGCACACGCAAGCTGGTCCAGCCGACGTACCCACCAAAACCTGCCAGCACCGCGACGCTCACATACCTCACCCAGCTGAACATATATGTGAGGACGAGGCTAAACACAACGAGGGTGACGCGCATATGCTGAAATACATATTCGAAACATAGTGAAACTTCACAGAGAATATATAATCGTATCCCGGATAACTCATCAGCCTATCCGCTGCTGCAAGATAAACAAGAACCTTAACCATCACCCTCTCATTCCAAGGGCATACAACGCATGAAACCCTTGACCTGCTGCCTGCTGTTGGCGTGTCTGACTTTTTTGCCGTTTGCCTGCGGCAGCGCCTGGGCTACTGATGCCCAGAGTCAGCCCGAAGCCGTACCCCTGGGATCGGTGGAGGTCAGCGCAACACCCATCCCCGAACACCAGGGCAGTGTGCCCCAGACGATCGACGTGATCACGCATGCACAGCTGGTGGCGCTTGGGGCCAAGGACTTGCGCAGCGCCTTGTCGCTGGCCGCCGGTGTCAACATCGCGCCCGGAGGCGACGGTGGGCCAGCCAGCGCCATCCCGGAATTCCAGGGGTTGGTGGAGTTCGACGCCTTCCTGCTGCTGGTGGACGGCGTCCCGGTCAACGGTGCCTTCAACCCCAACCTGGCCAGTGTGGATCTCAACAATGTGGACCGTATAGAGATTATCCACGGTTCGGCACCGGTGAAATCCGGCGCCACCTCCTCCGTTGCCCTCATCAACATCATCCATCGCAAGGCCGGCGCGCCCGGTGGCGATGTTGCAGCGTCTTATGGTTCCTATGGCAGCAGCAGCGTGAGTGTGGCGAAGCCGATCTCCAGTGATGGTCCAGTGCTGCAATCCATTGCGGCGGATTTCACCCAGCAGAATTTCAGTGACCCACGCACCTCCTATTCACGCTCGCATATGCTGTACCGAAGTACCGTGGATACCGGCAGCGGAGAATTCCACCTGGACCTGGATGGTATGATCCTCGACCAGAAACCCGCCAGCCCGCGTGCACTGCCGGACGGCGCCAATGCACTTTCGACGCTGGTGCCAACCGATGCCAACGATAACCCCAGCGACGCCAAGATGGATCAGAACCGCGTCAACCTGGTGATCGGTTATGACACCAATCTGGACTGGGGCGTATGGAGCACGACACTCGCCAACACCTTCACGCACAACAGCAACATCCGTGGATTCATACGCTCTGATCAACTGACGGACAACGGTATTGCAAACTCGGATGGTTTCAACCAGACCCAGGACTACACTGACATCTACTTCGACAGCCATGTTACATTTTCACCCTCCCAAAATCTGCAGGTGGCCACTGGCTTCAGTTATCTCTACGGTGCAGGTCAGGAGCAGAGTGCCAATTTTGAGTATTTCATCGCGCCGGATGGCTCCAATCCACCAGCCAGCACTTCAGTTCCGGTAGACGAATACACGACCCAGCAGGACACGCGCCGCTTTTTCGGTCTGTACGTGCAGTCGGACTGGACCTTCGCACCGCGCTGGGACTTCAATCTCGGCCTACAATTGAACCACGACGTGGAATCCCTGGGTGCCACCCTGACGCCGACCGACCCCAACCTCACGCCCCAGTCCGGTGGCGATAACCGCAGCGACACACGATTCAGCGGGTTAGCGGCCCTGGGTTATACCGCCTGGCAGGATGGTGCGGACAACACCGTGATCTACGGCAATTATCGCAATACCTTTAAGCCCGCGGCCAACGACTTTGGGCCGGAATACACGCCAACAATCCTGGAGCCCGAGACCGCCCAAGCTTACGAGATGGGACTCAAGGGCAGCCTGCTACAAGGGCGCCTGGATTGGCAAAGCAGCGCCTACCTTACCAACATGAATAACACCGTGATCTCCACCGATGTCAACGGGTTACCCGGCACCGCCAACGGTGGCCAGAACCGCTACAAGGGTATCGAACTGTCCGTCGACTGGCATTTGTCGAATGACTGGCGCTGGCAAGTGGCGTACAGCTACCACGATGCCACCTACCGCAATTTCATCAACATAACGCCAAAAGGACTGGTGCAGGATGCCGGCAACCGTCTGGAGATGTCGCCCCTTGACCTGTTCTCAACCGGCATTTTCTACATGCCGGCACAGGGCTGGATGGGTTCGGTCGTGGTGCACTACGTAGGCAGTCGCTACTTCGACCCGGAGAATACCGTGATGACTCCGGCCTATACCACCTATGATGCAGGCATCGGATACCAGTTCAACAAGTGGACCTTGAGACTCGATGGTCGCAACCTCAACAACCAGCGGCCACCGATCTCAAACAGTGAATTGGGCAATAGTCAGTCCTACATTCTTCCGGTGCGTTACATCGAACTCAGCGCCAGCTTCCAGATTTAACATGGCGGGTCACTCAGTGATCAACGCCCCCGATACATTAATTCGCCGACAGTCACGGCCAGTGGCAAGTGGTTCTGGGGTTGTGGCAGAGAACAGGTGGCGAAGGGTGTGAAGCAACAGGGCGGATTGTAGGCCTTGTTGAAATCAATGACTGTGGTTCCATCCACAGGCGGCGAAGCGTACAGGCAACGGCCGGCCGCATAGGTCTGCCGGCCATTGGTCAGGTCCGTGAACATCACGAAGTAATCAGTAGCGCCCGCTTCAAGTATCGCCTCCAGGCGATACTGTCCGCCATCGACCTCGAACGCCAGCACCCCAGGTGACTGCATGTCTTCCTGCATGCCCAGCACATTGACGATGGAGACATTTTTAATCGCATGATAGGGCTCGAAGCGCGCCGTCCGCCGCCATGTCTTGTCGAAAGGAAAATATTCCAAACCCTGGAAATGTGTGCGCGTCATGGCCGCACTGTCGCGGATCCGGATTGCGAGCCGGCCGCTGCGCTCCAAGAGAAAAAAACTTAAAGTGCCCACCCTGAGGACTGTGGGCATGCCAGCAGCATCATTTGTCATTCGATCGATGCAGGTCACTGGCCGGCCGTCATAGATAACTCCCGCATCAGGCTCGGCAGTAAAACTCACCTGCGTGCCTTGTACCCTGAAGCTGCCCACCTGTTCCGGCAGCGCTGGATAATCCAAAGCCATGCTATTGGATACTGCACGCCCGAAACTGTTGTCTCCTTGCTCCAGCCACAGCAGTCCCACGAGCGTAGTCCAGCCGTCCTCCGCGGTCAGTTTTCTGAGACGCTGGCTTCGCCATGTATCGATTTCCTGCCGGTAGCTCACTTTGGACCACATTCCCTAAGTTGCTGATGTGCTGTGGACGCCAGCGCATGCTGCATCACGACATCAGAATATTATATTCATCGGCAAGTGCGCTGCGTGCGCGTAACGAAAACAACGACCGTTAAAGCGTGCAGGCCAGCCCCCGACACGCCACCAACGGATCTGTCACCAGGAAGGTCGGAATGGCAGCCACATACTCTGTGTATCGGCCCTTGTTTTTAAATTCTTCCCGAAACAGGGAACGCTCAAGCTCGGGAAGCAAGGCCGGCAGTATACCGCCGGCCAGATACACCCCGCCGGTTGCATTGAAAGCCAGCGCCATATCGCCGGCAGTCCTGCCCAAAAACCTGAAGAACATGTCGAATGTTGCGAGCGCCAACTTATCCTTGTTCCTGGCAAGTCGTGTCACGTCCTCTTGTGTCTGTACCCGCATCGTCACGCCGTCGAGGTCTGCGATCGCCTTGTAGAGTTTCAGCAAGCCGGGGCCAGAAAGCACATCTTC
>JAJYBN010000082.1 GCA_021779005.1 Pseudomonadota bacterium | reverse complement strand
CCTCAATTACTCCCTATGGCTACGTAGCTCAGCTGGTTAGAGCGCGGCACTCATAATGCTGAGGTCGGTGGTTCGAGTCCACCCGTAGCCACCAATTAAGCATTTCATTTCCCTGGATTAATGGAAGTTATCATCGCATCCTCAGCATAATGATGCTGATATAAGGTCAGTGGTCCGTCGACTTGTTGCGCTGTCCTACGTAACAAGTTTGTCCGGGGTAACCATCCCTAGCTACCCGTCCGGTCTGTCGACTGAACCCACCCACCCGTAGCCACCAATCGTATTAGCAGCTTGCATCCCTTTGGTTTACGCGTTTCAGCTGGGGCATTCTTCGTTTAGCATCGCCTTGCCAAAGGGGCCGTTTCTCGATCAGCGGCAACACACGATATCGTCTGACACAGCGCATGGTTCTTTGGAGAGCGGCGGTCAAAAGCGTCAGGCGCGGGTGTGTTCGAGCTGTTTGAGCGTGGGTAGGCTTTTGATGGATCTGTTTGTCTTATCCTGAGCGAGGCGGAGCTCGTAACAGCTCTGCAGGTTAAGCCAGAATTCCGGGCTGGTGCCGAAAAAATGGGCGAGGCGCAGGGCAGTGTCGCCGGTGATGCCGCGTTCGCCGTTGAGAATCGCGGTGATACGATTAGTTGGCACGTCTAACTGGCGCGCAAGTGCAGCGGCGCTCATATTGAGTTCCTTGAGTTCTACGGCGAGATGTTCGCCTGGGTGGATAGCGTTGCGTGTCATGGCGTTTTCTCCTTCAGTAGTAGTCGACAATTTCCACGTTCGTGGGTCCCGGCGATCCGTGCGGCCATTCGAAGCAAATCCGCCACTGGTCATTGATGCGAATGCTGTACTGACCTTTGCGGTCACCGCTCAGCGCTTCAAAGCGGTTGCCGGGCAATGCTGCAAGGTCTTTGATGGACATGGCGCATTCGAGACGGTCGAGCTTCAGGCGGGCGGCGCTATCAATGCCGGTGAATGCCTTGACCCGTTTGCCGGAGGCGAAATCTGCAGTTCGCTTGTCCCGATAACCAACAATCATGACGAAGTCTGGCAGATAATATGCGTTACGTAAAGCATAACGTTTAAGGTTGAAGGATGAAAGCATGTCGCTATGCGTGACCAAGTCGCAAGCGGATGTCGTGGTACCTGGGCGTCTGGGGTTTAACCACCTGTAGCCACCTTTATCTCATGAATTTTGCGAAAGAGGCCCTGCATGAAGGCGGTTTTCGAGCGGCGGCCGTGCAGTCGGTCGCAGGCTTTAATGCGGAGGCCCTGTCTCCTGGATCGGGTACCGCGCATCCAGGAATTCAAGGCGCCGGCATCAAACGCGCGCAGCACCTAGTGCTTGCGGCTTAACCGGCCAAGACGGATGTGGTGATCGAGCACTCCCAAACACTGGCCGAGTTCCTCTGCGTAGCCATCGTAGTCGGGTAGGGTGATGAGCAGTGTGGTGTCATTGGTGACATTGAGGTCGCCTCACCCACTACCAGTAATTACCGCACTTTATCGATATACGAAGTCAAACTTTTGCACAGGTGACACGCAAATCGCTACATCGTGACCATTAACCTATTGATCTTCACGGGATGGATTCCCAGGAATCACAGCACCCGATGTGCGCAGTCAGAAAGCGATAATTGTTATTCCGACCTCAGCAATATGATGGTGAGTTAGGGTCGGTGATTCGTCGGTGAGTTGCGTATTTATGCTGCGCTATCCTGCTTTGTAAAAACTCCGGCCCGCACAACCTGTGCGGGCGTTTGCGGCGGTGCCGCTCACCCTGTGCAATTCACCTCTCCAGGGCAGCTTTCCTGGCTGCCTGCGCGCAGCGATGCTTCGCGCCTACCCGTAGCCACCAATCAGATCAATCACATTGGAATCTTTTATATATAGGCATCAATTCATGTCATTTAGGTGCGTTCTGATAAGAGGAGAATAAATCATGGCTTGGGTTAGTCTCGTCATTCTGCTTTCTTTACTGGAATACAGCCTGTTAGGCGCACTGGTGAGTCGCGCATGCGGACAGTTCGGCATCAAGGCGCCTGCCACCACCGGCCATCCGGAGTTCGAGCGTTACTTCCACGTACAGCAGAACACGCTCGAAAGTCTCGTCATCCTGATTCCCGCGATGCTGATATTCGCGTGGTATGTGAGCGCCATCGGCTCTGCAGTTCTGGGGCTGGTGTTCGTGGTGGTGCGTGTGTTTTATGCCTATGCCTACGTCAAAAGAACCGCCACGCCGGCACTATCCGGCCGTGATAAGCGGTGTAGTTACAATGATCCTGATGCTGGGTGGTCTGGTGGGGATAGTATTGAGGTTGTTCTAGTCATTAAGGATAGTGTTGCCGTCAGCTTGGGGATCATCGCATCTGCAATTCCTCTAACAGAATCTGACGCACGTCGATCTCTACGGTCTTGGGATCGACGATCTCGCGCAGGCCCCATTCGGTAGAAAGCCCGGCGGATTCGATGAATTGCAAATTCAATGTGCGGCGCGGCAACAGCGTCTTGCCCGCGCTATCCCGTACTAGCAGCACCGTGGGTTGTAGGCGTTTCTTTTCATCGGACGCCACGATGATGGCCAGCGATTTATTGCGCAGGTACACCAGGCTCCCGAGGGGATAGATCCCGATCCAGCGTATGAAACTCTCGATCAGTTCCTTGCTGAAATCTTTTGAGGCGCGTCTGGTGATGCGCGCTACGGCTGCCGAGGACGTGAATTTTCTCCGGTAACACTGGTCGGTGATATAGGAGTCGTATACATCGCATATGGATACCAGCTGCACGTAGTCCGGGATCATCTCGTCTTTCAGGCCGTCCGGATAACCGCTGCCGTCGAGGCGTTCGTGATGATGGCGGACGATCTCAATTATTCTGGGGTCGATCCCGGGGTTGAGTGCAATCCTGTCTGCAGCATAACCGGGATGCAGTTTGATCAGTTTGTATTCCTCCGGGCTCAGTTTTCCTGGCTTGTCGCGGATCTGTTTGGGTATTCTCGACATGCCGATGTCGTGCAGCATGGCGCCTTCACCCACGACTGCCTTGAGCGCGGTATCCCAGCCCAAAGCACCGGCAAAGCCGATTGCCAGGGTGGTGGTGTTCATGGCGTGCCGGCCCATGCTGGCATCCTGCTCAGACAGGATGCGCATCCATTGGCTGGTCTTCGGATCGGCGGCGATGGTATCTATAAGACGTGAGACCGTACTGCGGGTTTCCTGAAAGTGCTCGCGGATATCACTGGGATCGCTTTCCGCGTACTGCGTAAGCCTGACTACGGTGTCATCGCTCTGCGTCTTGATCTTTTTTATGGTATCACGGAGTTTCTCCAGGCCTTTCCATTCCTGGAATTCGACCGTGATGGTGCTGCCACGCACGGCACTATGCAGCTTCTTCTGGATATTGAGGTCAGCGCTGGACTTAAGGTCGTCAATGAATACATGCTTGCAGAGTTCTCGCAACTGTGCGAGTTCTTCGTCGCTCTCGATGATGAACCCCTGGAACAGGAAGGGCGTCCCGATCCACGGCCGGTCCAGTTCGGCGACGTACATGCCCTTTTCAAGTTGTTCGACACGGTACTGGATCTTCATGCCTGTGTTCCAGTGAACAGTGTATAGGGCGACCGCCAGTTTTCGTTATGATATCAGCCCGCCGATTGCTATTGTTCAGCTGACAGGCAACGCTCACGACCCTGGAAACAGTGTACACCTAAGTACCGGGTAGCGATGGTGCAAGTGCCTGAATTATCTGGAGACAGGTATTTCCGGAGCAGGCCGCCGGAGATTGAATCCTTGTGTCAGGTGCAGCCAACGCCAATGGTCATCGCGATCAGTATTTGATGTGAAAACGGATATGGCACCTGATCACAGGTTTATTACAGCAGTCTGAATCCCAGCTGATTATCCTTGTTTCTGAGAGCCATAACGCTGCTTGCGTACTGCACGGCGTTCCGCCGAGCATTGCAGGGTGGTGCGTTTCTCCTGTTCTGGCATATCCGACCAGCGGCGGATCTCATCCAGCGTGCGTCCGCAGCCTATGCAGATATCCTCCTCATCGAGGCAGCAGATGTTCACGCAGGGAGAGGAAACCAGTTCATTCATGATGCTGGCAGGCCGTGAGATGGGTGAGCGATTGTACGCTTACGCCGTGAGAATAAAGAGCAGCACGTAGGCGATACCGCTGAAGATCAGCCACACTGGCGTGAGCCGTCGGCCGACGAACAATAGCAGCACCCACAGGGTAGCTGCAAAAGTAAGCACCATGGACCAGAGAATGTCGGTCTGCGGCTGCCATCCAGTCAGTTGGATGCCAAAGGCCGTCAGCAGGGTACCCTGGAACACCATCGCACCGGTGATGTTGCCGAAAGCCAGGGTGTCCTTGCCGCGTCTTACCCACAGGATACTGTTGATCTTCTCCGGCATCTCCGTAGCCACGGGCACGATCAGCAGCGACAGCAATAGGGCGCTGATGCCGGTAAACAGCGACAATTGTTCCACACCGTAAACAAATATCTTTGCACCGGCGATGATGAGCGCAAGTCCCAGGACAAGCTGCGATATTTCCAACCAGATTCCATGCGGGATGCCAATGCGTTTCAACCACAACAACTGCTCGGTGCGGGTGCCGTGACCGTTCAGCACCAGAACCCTTGAGGCGCGCACGGTATTGGTCACATAGAGTGCGTACAGGGATACCAGTGCAGCGCTCGCCAGGATACGCGTCACTGGCTGATGCGCGGGTATGAACAGTGACAGCAGGGCGATGACGAAGGCTGCCATGAAGAACATCAGGTCACGCAGGAAGCCGCTCTTCTCCGGCTTCAGCTGCGCATGCCAGCCGCGATGCATGCCGGCGAACAGAGCCAGCAATGCCATGGCGATGGATGCCAGCATGAGCGGTGCGCCCAGGATCGCGCCGATGCCGATATGCCCACGCACGAGTAGATTTTCACCGCTGAAAAAGACCGCCGCCACCGGCACCATGGTCTCCGGCAGTGCCGTGGCTACGGCGGCGAATACCGAGCCCACCAGGCCTTCGGAAAGCGAGAAGCGCTGGCCCATATGCTCGAGGGCATTGGTGAACAGTTCAGAACCGGCGAGGATGATGAGCAATGCCAACAGCAGTGCCCCGATATCAACACCCAGCATTACTGACCTCCGTGATCATCACCGGCCAATGTAAAAAAGGAACCGCGGTCATCGTACGCCGGTGCTACGAGACACGTACAAGTTCACTGGAGCCCGTGAGGCGGGGAGCTGCGCACATCCGTGATTACCCCGTAGCACTGCGAGTGTTTACGCCGCACAGCATAGTGGCCGAATTCCGGGTATTGCGTGTGGGTAACTTCCAGGACTCGGTTCTCCCTGACGGCCAGTTCAGCGCTGAGCAACGGCTGGGTGAGCTGACTGACGGGCTCTTCGATGTAGCCGGGCACCGAGTAGTTCCCGATGACCATTGCAGCGCCCCGGTCATTCTGGACAGCACGCGCATGTGAATCGGCCGCATTTGCGGAAGATTACGCAGCGCCATCCTAGCCTAATTACGCAATCCAAGGGTGTGTTAGGAGCCTCTTCCCCGCAGGCGTTCCGATAGGTAATAGCCAGGCTGGAAGATCCTGCCGGGTCCGAAACCGAACCTAGAGAAGGCCTGTTCGATGTGCCACCCGTGGCCGTGAAGTGCCTGGATGCGTGGGAGCCGCCGTGCAACCACGCAGTGCAGTCTTGGGACCGGTGCGGTGTGAGCTATGGGCTGGATGTGATAGCGCTGTAGTGATGTTTGGATGCGCTTTTAACTGGCAAAAAAAGCGCTTGAGGCATCCAAGCCTCAAGCGCGTGTGTCGATTTTTCTTCTTGTTGCCTTGACAACGCTTTCCGTGCGTCAAGGACCTAA
>JAJYBN010000081.1 GCA_021779005.1 Pseudomonadota bacterium | reverse complement strand
CGCGCGTGACCAGATGGTGGGCCCATGGCAGGTACCGGTCAGCGACCTGGCAGTGACCGCGGCCGGTTACGACGGCTACCATGGCGAGGCCATGGCCATGGGTGAACGCACCTCATTGGCGGTGCTCGCTGCCCCGGCTTCGAGGCGCATGGCCATCGCCGAAGCACTCACCAATATCGCGGCTGCCGGCATCGGCGATCTCTCCAGGGTGCGGTTGTCGGCGAACTGGATGGCGGCCTGCGGATATCCGGGCGAAGATGCGGCGCTGTACGACACGGTGAAAGCCGTGAGCGAGCTGTGCGTGGCATTGAACGTCACCATCCCGGTGGGCAAGGATTCCCTCTCGATGCAGACTGTCTGGCAGCAGCACGGCGCGACCCGCACCATGGTGGCGCCCTTGTCGCTCATCGTATCTGCGTTCGCGCCGGTCGAGGATGTGCGGCGAACGCTGACGCCGCAGTTGCAGCTGGACCAGGGAGAGACCAGCCTCCTGCTGATCGATCTGGGCGCCGGCCACAACCGCCTGGGTGGTTCCTGTGTGGCACAGGTGTTCAGTGGGATCGGTGAGCGCGCGCCGGACATCGACAGCGCCGCGGAATTAAGCGGTTTTTTTGCCGCCATCCAGGAGCTGAATGCTGCCGAGAGGCTGCTCGCCTATCATGACCGCTCCGATGGCGGGTTGTTCGTGAGTCTGTGTGAGATGGCGTTTGCGTCCCGTTGCGGCATCGATGCGCGGCTGGATGATGTGGGTGAGGATGCGTTTACCGCCCTGTTCAGCGAAGAAGCCGGCGCGGTCATCCAGGTACGTGAAGCCGATGTCCCGCTGGTGCAGCGTGTGTTCGCAAGCCACGGGCTGTTGAACGTACCCGTGATTGGCGCACCGCTAGAAGATGACCGCATGCTGTTTACCAGTCATGGTCAGATCGTCCTCGACAATACCAGAACCGAATATCAACGCACCTGGAGCGAGACCAGTCTGCATATGCAGCGCCTGCGGGATAACCCGGTATGTGCCCAGCAAGAGTTCGAGACCAAATCGGATGCAAGTGATCCGGGTCTGCACGTGAAGCTCACGTTCGATAGGAGTGAGGATGCAGCGGCGCCCTACATAGCCAAAGGGCTGCGTCCGCGTGTTGCGGTGCTGCGGGAACAGGGTGTGAATGGGCAAACGGAGATGGCGGCTGCATTCGACCGCGCCGGCTTCGCGGCCGTGGATGTCCACATGACCGATATCATGGAAGGCCGGGTAAGCCTGGCTGATTATGCCGGCATCGTGGCCTGCGGCGGTTTTTCCTATGGTGATGTCCTGGGTGCCGGGCAGGGCTGGGCCAAGTCGATCCTTTTCAATCCACGCGCGCGTGATGAGTTCGGGCGCTTCTTCGACCGCAGTGACAGCTTCGGGCTGGGGGTCTGTAATGGTTGCCAGATGATGGCGGCATTGGGCGACCTGATTCCCGGCACCGTCGGCTGGCCGCGTTTCGTGCGCAACACATCGGAACAATTCGAAGGCCGGTTGAGCCTGGTGGAGATCCAGCCGTCCACATCGGTTTTTTTCGCCGGCATGGAAGGAACGGTATTGCCTATCGCGGTGGCGCATGGAGAAGGGCGTGCGGAATTCACCCGCGCCGATGGCGCCCAGCAACTGCTGGCGAGTGGGCGCGTTACTCTGCGTTTCGTGGATAATCACGAACGTCACACGGAACGCTATCCTGCCAACCCCAATGGCTCCCCGCTGGGGATCGCCGGCATCAGCAACACGGACGGTCGCTACACCTTGTTGATGCCGCACCCGGAGAGGGTATTCCGCAGCGTACAAATGTCCTGGCATCCGAAGGACTGGGATGAGAATTCACCGTGGTTGCGCCTGTTCAACAACGCGCGGGTTTGGGTGGGATGATCTGGCATGCGTGCAAGAAGCTGATCATTGCTTTTGCTGCTGGCCGTATAGCGGCACGCGAGGCTAGGTACTCAGTTGGTGGAACACACGTGGTAGCCCATAGGGATTTTGCAAACGCCGCCGTACCCGGACTTCTCCTTCAGCCGGAAGATGAATTCCTGAACCATGCGTTGCTCCACCGGCATACCGGCTTTGGTCGTCGGCATTATCTTCCATTGCTGCAGTGCATCTAGCGCGGCCAGTCCAAAGAGTCGTGAACCGACTACCTTTATCACGCGCATATTCTGGATTACGCCCTCGGCGGACAGGTCGAATTCCACAGTCGCGGAGCCCTCGATCCCACGTTCTAGCGCCAAGGCAGGATACACAGGCATAGGCTTTTCGATGATGCTGCCAGTGATGAGTGCTGCCTCCGCGACGTGCTGTGTGTCTGGCAGATCCTGATTGATAGGCGTGGCTGCTGGATGGCGTGGTGCCGCTAGATCCGGCATGTCCGCGAATTCGAGGCTACGGGTACGATCCTCTACGGGGATCGGTCTGAGTGTGGCTGGTTGTGGCGATGGGATGGCAGGCATGCGTATCGGCGTGATGATGGAGCCGTCGTGGGGCAAGGATTTAGGCAAGGCCTGCGGCTGCACATTTGCCATCAGGGTGTACTGCGTCGCCAGCAAGGCGTTTGCCAATCCCATTTGATGGGCAAATTGCGTGACACTGGCTGCGAACAACAATCCCACGAGCGCCAGCATTGGCAGCCCGTGCACCGGCACCTCCTGGGCGGACTGGCCGAGTAGCCGATGGATGCGGTTCAGGACCTGACCGCCATTGGCGCCCAATAGCAATGCATTGACTGGCTGGCGCAGACTCTCCAATTCAGTGAGCGCTCGAGCGTATTCGACGGTGTTACCTTGTAGCTCCACGACCATGTCGTCGCAACACTGTTCGCGTTCGATCCGCGCCTGGCCGGAGACCCAGCGCACGGCCGGGTGATAGAACAGCAGGGTTTCTACCAGCACCTGCAGAAGATTCCACACGTAATCATGACGGCGGATATGCGCGAGTTCGTGGGCCAAGATCAGTTCCATCTGCAGGGGCGTGAGTCCAGCCATGACGCTTGGCGGGATCAGGATGATGGGCTTGAGCCAGCCGATGACGGACGGCACAGACAGCCTCGCGGAAATGGCAAGTCGTACAAATCTGGTCATGCCGAATCTTGCGCGCAGGGATTCCACCACGACATACCATGGTTGCAGAGGCATGAATTCGGCAGTCGTTCGCAGCTGGTACGTACGGTGCCAGCCGCGAAGCACGCGCATACTCGCTATGAGCACGCCGAGCAGCCATAACGGCACTGCCCAGGGAACCAGTGGTTGTAGCCAGAGCCTGAACCGGTCGAACAGAATAAGTGGACTCGAGGCATCGGTATATCCACTGACTATGGCCAGCTGGTCCATGGCGTGCGATGCCAGCGGCGTGGGATTAGTCGTTGCCGAGTGCCAGAGATGCAGGAAGGTGACAACAGGAATAGCGGTCATTACTGCGAGCGTACCCATCGCAAGGTAATAACGTGTCGCGGGCGATTTCCCCTGCAACACTTGGCGCAATCCGGCGTACAGGACTCCCACCGTGGCGCCTTGCCAGAGGAAATGCACAAGGGTCCAGCCCAGGCAATGGATCAGGGGCAAATCAAACAGCGTCTCAAAGACGTTCATTTTTGATGCCGCTCCAGTTCATCCAGCCGGGCACGGATTTTACGGATCTCGTCTGGGCTCGCGGGCTTTGCTGACCCTAGAGCCTGCATGACCAGTTCTGTTGCAGAGCCTTCGAATGCCCGCTGCAGCATTTTCCCCAGTATCTGGCGTTGTGTTTGATGTTTGCTCAGCGCCGGTTCGTAGACATGGGCGCGCTCCTTATCATCCCGGATCACGAGCCCCTTCTGATACATGATCTGAAGCATGCTGAGTACCGTGGTGTAAGCAAGGCCATGGCGTTCCAGTGACTCATGCACCTGGCGTACGGTGCTCGGACCCAGCTGCCAGAGAACACTGAGAATTTCCAGTTCAGTCTCGGTGGGTTCGGGCACTGTCGATTTTGTAGGGGCTTTGCTGGAATTCATTGTTGCGGGATTCCCTTGCTTGGTATCGATCTAAGAACCAGTCGCTCACGTACGGTGGAATCTACTAAATACCTAGTATGATTTCATCCCATAGCCAGCTTGTAAATCTAGACAAACTAAATATAATACTAGCATAATAGTACTTCAACCATAGTAGTTGATACGTTATAAACCTATTGAGGAACAAGACCTTATGAATAAATCAATATATGCTTTCGGGCTAACCCTGCTGATCATGGGGTGCGCATCACACCAGCCCTCTGCCCCGACGACAGCTGCCACGGCACCCACAGGGCAGTCGAACATGCAGGTTATGCGCGGCACCAAGCCTGAGGACACGCCGAAGATGATATGCAGCCGGTCTTTCCCGATGGATTCGCATATCCCACAACTGATTTGTGTGACTCCGGAACAGGCCGCTGCACGCAAAAAGGCCGCTCAGGAGCAGGTGCAAACCATGCAAAATGGACCCAGTCCGCCATTGGACTGAGTCGGTCATCACAGCCCGAATGCCGCGATTGACGTATACTGAAAAAGTATTCTGTCGATAGGGCGGGGCACATTTATGCTATGCAAGCACGTTTTATGTCTGGCAGGGATTTTGCTGAGTGTGGGTTGCGCCTCGACAGCCCAGCCCAGTTATCAGGGAGCGGATTCCATCACACCAGCTGCGCGAACTGCAATTCTAGATGGTCATGCCGATCAGGTCGCCTGCTGGCGCGAGATGCCAAATGGCAGTCACTTGTACCAAAAATATTGTGCCACCAAGCAAGAAGTGGCGGAAAATAAAAAGAAGCAGCAAGAAAATATGTTTAATGCACAGAATGGCCCTGGACCTAAGGCCTGCTCCCCCAATTGTTAAGGATCTTGTATTGATAACCCGCTTGAGTGATCTCTGTCGCACTCAAGTGTTTTATCCTGTACAGGCCCTATTAAGTAACGTTGGTCATTGATATCTACGTAATTATTCCTGTGTATTGCTGTCTACAGGTACACTAGTCCTGATATATCTGGCAGAGCATCCAATGCCCACAAGATACCGTGATATCGAACTGCATGCGCCCACCGGTTCCAGGCTGTCCTGCAAAGGCTGGCAGCAGGAAGCGGCGCTCAGGATGCTGCATAACAACCTTGACCCGGCTGTGGGTGAGAACCCCAAGGAACTGGTGGTGTATGGCGGCATCGGTCGCGCGGCACGCGACTGGGAATGTTTCGACAAGATCGTGGAGACACTCAAGCGTCTCGAGAATGATGAGACCCTGCTGATCCAGTCCGGCAAGCCGGTAGGCGTATTCAAGACCCATGAATCTGCGCCGCGGGTGCTGATCGCAAATTCCAACCTGGTGGGCAAGTGGGCTGACTGGGAGCATTTCTTCGAATTGGACAAAAAGGGCCTGATGATGTTCGGCCAGATGACGGCCGGTTCCTGGATCTATATAGGCTCGCAGGGGATCGTGCAGGGGACCTACGAGACGTTTGCTGAAGCCATGCGCCAGCACTTTCAGGGTGATGCGCAGGGTAAATGGTTACTCACGGGCGGGTTAGGTGGCATGGGAGGTGCCCAGCCTCTGGCAGCCGTGTTCGCAGGACTCAGCTGCCTGGCCGTGGAAGTGGATGAGGAGCGCATCGATAAGCGCCTGCAGACAGGTTATCTGGATCACAAGGCGAAATCCCTTCAGGAAGCTTTCCGCATCCTGCGTGAGGCATTGGCGAATGGTGAGCCGACATCCATTGGCGTGCTGGGCAATGCGGCGGTGGTATTCGAGGAGATCCTGAAGGGAGATTTTTATCCCCATCTGGTCACCGATCAGACCTCGGCACACGATCCCCTGAATGGTTATATCCCCGTAGGGTTCTCACTGACGGAAGCCGCGGATCTGCGTACACATGACCC
>JAJYBN010000080.1 GCA_021779005.1 Pseudomonadota bacterium | reverse complement strand
CAGGAAAGGCAGGTATCCATCGTATCCCTTTTGCAATTGATGATGATCGCATGCGGGAACATGAGATGCAGCAGCGCGATGAACTGGAAGTTTCCCGGCAGCTTGTCTGTGAAATATTCCTTCGATTGCCGCACTGGCAAAGTCATCGCGGCATACTGGTCAGCGGCCATCTGCAGGTCATTGATGATCTCTGCGCCATTGCCTGGAAAATTCAGACCACGTGAGCCCCAGGTTGCACCGATATCTTTCGCGATATAGATCATGTGAGGTAGTTCGCCGCCTGCAGTGATGGCGGGATGCGCTGCCAGCATCTGTTCCAGCAAGGTGCTGCCGGAGCGCGGCATCCCCAGGATAAATATCGGTTTGATATCGCAACTGACTTTACCCTGGAATTGGGCGAAGAAATCCGGTGTGAATAAAGTGGTGATGCGATTTGCTCTGACCTTCTCATTCACCCCGCTGTATTGAACACTGCGGCGTTTCCGGGTATTAGCCGCCTGCAGATGGGTAAATGCTTGATCGTAATCACCAATGTCCTCATAGGCCTTAGACAAGGCAAAGTCGATATCGATCTGGCCGGCATCGTCCAAGGATAATTGCGCATGCTGTATCAGCCGGGTAAACCACGGGTCTTCTTTTGAAAACACATGCAGGTTTGACAGCTGGTAATAGCCAGTCATAGTTGGCTCAATCTCCAGAGACCGCATTACAGCCTGTTCAGCCTCGTCAGTGCGCCCAAGCATCGTCAAAACGACGCTGCGGTTAAAATGCGCCATGGATAATTCAGGTTGCTTCTCCAGCACCGTATCGTAAATTTGCAGTGCGTCCGCCTGACGATTCTGTGCTGTCAGGATATTGCCGAGCATAATGGGTATGCGTGTGTCACCCGGAAAACGCGTCATGGCCTTGCGCAGGATAGCCTCGGCTTCGCCATGACGATTCATGACCATGAGGGTATTGGCCCAGTCAAGTATGCTGATCAGGTTGCCCGGGTGCGCCTGTGCGGCCCGCGAGAACGCATCGCAGGCTTGATTGTGGTCGCCCATCTGGAATAGGGCGATACCGAGACTGTGCCAGGTGCGCGCCAATTCAAGGGGGGCACGGCATAAGGGCAGGGCGCGCCGGAAATGATTGGCCGCGATCGGCGGGTGGTTTTCGGCAAGTGCCACGACCCCTGCAAATTGCAGCACCTGGTAATCATCGGGCGCTTTCGCCAGCAGGGCATTGGCGGCTTCGCTGGCAGCCTGCATGTTGCCGGCGGCGAGGGCGTCGGCGCCCGCATCCAGCTCTTTTTTCAGGATCGCTTCCAGGGGATTGGCTGATTTTAGCGTCTGTTGCATGCTGGTCCTTAATTGGAATTGGATCCCTGTCTTAATTTACTCAGCTGCTCGAGGGCGCTGTCACGCAGTATCTTGCCGAGAGACGGATCTATGCGGAAACTCGGGATGGCATTGGGATTGATGATGATGCCGGCACCCGCTGACAAACCAACAATCGCAAAACGCGCGTCCACCTCGACGACATGGTGAAAGGGATTATCGTCAGAGATGAATTTTTCAGTAAAGCCAGGCCCGGTGAAGACCGCCAGCATCGGCTGTTGACTATTCGGCCCATCGCTTACGAACATCATGCGGGTGCCTTCCTGTGGCTGGGCGATCCCATCCCAGGGCTTGTCCATCAGTACCGTGACCCGTGATGTGACGAATTGCAACAATACATTGCGCAGACTCTCACTGTCCGAGTGATCGGCATTTTTTATAGTGAGTTCCAGATCTCCTGGAGCTGGCTTGTCTGTCATTACAGGATTCCGTTTGATGAGTGATGGGGAAAGCTGGATAAACCGGATAACTTACAATTATAACGTATCGGGTAGAGCAGCCGCATCGCCTAGCGCCTTCCGCAATTCAGACAGATGTGCCTGGTAGTGTCGCCAGCGGCCTAAGGATGATTGATACAAGGGGCGGCGTACCTGGATGACGCTGGCCGTATGTATAGGACCCGACGTTTCACCGAAGTTAAGACAGTCTGGATGCCACGGCAGGTTCAGGAATGCCAGCAGCCGGCGGATCTCAGATTCGGGGTCGGTAACCAGCGCTGCGTAATCCAGCTCATAAAACCGGTTTTGCGGGAGCAGTTTCCGCCAATGCTGCATCATCTCCAGGTAAAGGCGGTAATAGCGCCCGAGGTCTGACAGGTCGTCAGCGAACCCATGTGCGGACTTGAACAAGGTCGTATAACACGACACGCAGGTATCCAGCGCATCACGCCTGGAATGCACAATGGCGGCGCGAGGAAACAGTACATGCAGCAGTCCGGCGAGGGCAAAGTTCGATGGCATCTTGTCGGTCAGGAAGCGGCTGTTTCCGACCTGGAGCTGGATTGCTGCCGCCAGGTTTGATGCAAGTTCTGAATACCCGGATATCCCCAGGTCACGCAAGCCACCGGCCAGGTCGGTGCGATAGCGCTCATTCAGGCGCCTGCGCAGCGCCGCATGCAGCAATACCATTTCGCCACCGGCGCGGACTTCCGGGTGGCGCGCCAGACATTGTTCAAGCAGGGTAGTGCCGCTGCGCGGCATACCGATGATGAATATCGGGGTATCCGACTGGCTGCCAGATCCCTGCATGCGCTCGATGTATGCATCATCGAATAACTGGCGGATGGCGCTGAAGCTCGCCGCCTGACCGTCGTGCGAATAGGGCACGAAGCTGCGACGTGCGGTTTTGCAGGCAGTGAAGCACGGAAAGGCGCGTTCGTAGTCGCCGTTATCCTGCAGGATGCGGGCCCGTGAGAACTGGATGTTGACACATCGCCCCGGGTCTTCCAGGTTGCCCGGAATATGTGCAGCGTTCTCGAGACGCTGATACACCGGGTCATCCAGGGGTATTTTCTTGAGGCTCGTCAGGTAAACATAGGCTTCATAAAAATCCGGCGCCAGCGAAATGGCATGGTGTAAACGAGCGACCGCTCCATCCAGGTCGCCGCACACACTCAGTGTGATACCGCGTTGGCAAAGCACAGCCGGACTATCCGGGTCGAAACCCGAGGTCAGATCAAGTACTTGAAGAGCCTCATCGGTACGCTGCATCTCTGTTAGCAGTGCCGCCAGCTTGCAGTACAGATCGCTGTCACGGGGCGTTTGCCGGATCGCTTCCCGATAAGCAGCTTCAGCTTCTTCCCGCAACTGGGATGCGCGCAGGAGGTCAGCCAAGGCCACCAGCGCCGGCTTGAAGTCCGGCTGCACCGCCAATGCGCGTCTCCAGCATTCAGCCGCGGCCTCTACTCCCTGCAATCGGTCGAAAGTGACGCCCATTTGGTACCAGGCGGATGCATTCTTCGGGTCTAGTTCCAGCCACTGCTGGAAAATCGGTATAGCCGTCTGGTATTTGTCGCGGGTAACCAATAGCTGGGCAAAATTGCCCAGGAATACAGGATTCTTGGGTTCGATCTCCACGGATTGCCGCATGAGTGTCTCGGCTTCATCATCGCGCCCCTGTTGGTGTGCGGCCAACCCGAGAAAATGCGTGGCGGCCGCATGCCGTGGTTCCTGCTGCAGCACTCTTCGGTAAAGCAGCACGGCATCGCCAAGCCGGCCCTGCTTTTGCAAGGTGACCGCCTCGGATACCAGCCTGTTTGACGATGTCTCGTTCATCAATCTGGCATCGGCCTGGCTTCGGGCTGGAGCGCGGCGAGAAACGGCGCCAACTGATCTGCATAATTCCGCCAGCGGCCGACCGAATCGCGGTAGACAGGTTGGCGCGCCTGCCAGACGCTGGCGGTTGAAATCGCATCATCACCCACCTGGGGTTCGGCGCAGGCGGGTTCCCATTCCAATCCCAGGGTAGCGGTCAACCTGCGCATCTCGCGTTCTGGATCCGCCACCACATCCTCATATCGGATGGCATGGATGCGCTCTGCAAACAAGGTCTGCCAACGCTCCATCAGCATGTAATAGCCCATATAGAAATGCGCGATGTCGGCCAGGTCATAGGCATAGGCATTACGCAGATTGGCAAAATTCTGGAAGTAGACGGAAAGTGCCGTATCACGCGCATCCCGCTGGCAATGCACGAACTGCGCATCTGGAAACAGTTGTGCGATCAGCCCCACATGCATGAAATTAAGTGGATTCTTGTCAAGTACATGGCGCGCTTTCAGGGCTTCGCGTGGCCAGCGAGCGCGGTATTGAACCACAAGACTTTCCAGATGTTCGGCTGTCAGGCGCCGTAGGCACAGCGGGTAGGATATTCCGGCATGCTGTGCAAGTGCTTCAGCCAAGCGATCCACCATTTCCGTTTCACCCAGCGAATACATGCAGCTGTGGTTGGCCAGCATGCGTTCCACCAGCGTGGTGCCGCTGCGCAACATGCCGATGATGAACACCGGCGTCGGGCTTTGCGGGTTTGCCAGTGCAGTCTGTAACGCCGGCATCTGGCGCTGGGTCTCGAAGAACTGCCCCCAGGTCGCCCGGTCGTAGCCTGCCTGGCGGCGACGCTGCTGGTTACCGGCCTGGAATTGCTGGAACGCGGCTGGATACTCACCCAGGTCATCCAGCAGTTTGCCGAGGGCGAAATGCAGGCAGATGCGGGTATTGTCGGGCAGGTTCGGCTCTGCGAGTTTTGATCTGCATAGCGCGATACGCGTATCGTTCGGACTGCTTGCCCTCATATTATGTGCCAGCAACAGGTAGGCTGGCCCAAAGAACGGGTCGCGCCGGATTGCACCTTCAAAAGCATCACTTGCGTTGGCGAACTGACCAAGTTTCTGATGCATCTGTCCGATCCGCTGGTGCAGCCGCGCCAAGTCTGGTCGCTGCGACAAGGCGCGTACAAACAATTCCAAGGCAGAATTAGTACGCCCATACTCGGCCAACAGGCCGGCGGCCTGCTCGATGTGTTCGGCATCCTCGGGCAGGGCGTTTGCCAGCGCCTTCATCAGCGTATCGATATCGCTGACCCGGCCCTGATCACGCAATAGGAAGGCCAGGCTGAAATAAGCGTCCGCCAGTCCGGGGTCCAAGGCGATGGCTCGCTTCAGGGATGTTTCGGCGGCACTTTCCTCACTGGATTGGCGCAGACAATTGCCGAGCTGGTAGTGGGCAGCGGCCAATGAAGCGTCCAATGCCAGTGCCCGGGCAAAGGCTTCACGGGCAGCCTGCGTAGCGCCGTTGCTGAGCTGGGCCAGGCCTTCTTCATAGATTTGCCGAGCCTGACCTGGGGCCTTATCGGGCGGTTGTATCTTCATTATGTCACCTAGAAAACGCTGTAATTGATTCACACGGCACTAGTAGAGCCAATTTTTTCAGTGTATCTGAAGCTCTGGCAGAACTCT
Organism: Pseudomonadota bacterium; assembly: GCA_021779005.1. GTDB lineage: Bacteria > Pseudomonadota > Gammaproteobacteria > Natronospirales > REEB76 > REEB76. The sequence continues at coordinate 625 of JAJYBN010000080.1, read as the reverse complement.
TTGGGTGCGGTAAAATCTATAAAAACACGCTGATCTAATGTTGTATTTATACAACATTTAAGCTTTTCATAGCCATTAATGGCCATGATGCATGGTTTTATAAGGTTTTCAATCAATAAAAAATGTACTCGATTTACAACAAAAACCTTCCAATTTGGTTTTCTTGTGCTAAAGTTACGACAGTCTTCCAGGAGTGGGCAGCCATGTGCCTGCACCCAATGAGACTGAAGGTTCAAATATTTTTTGCACCCCTGTAACGGGATAGTCCACGTTCAAGGGATTTAGGTTCCAAACTCTTCAAACTTAATGTAGGAGTCTCCGGATGAACAGCACCCAAATCAGCAAAGCCGTGCGTTATGCCTTAGTGGCGGGCGCGGCCTCGGCAATTTCGGCCCCGGCGGTATTCGCGCAGCAGGCCCCCGCGGCCACCACCAGCTCGACGCCCAGCACCGCCCAGCTCGGCAAGATCGAGGTGACAGGTACGCGCATCAAGCGCACGGATGTGGAGACCGCCCAGCCGGTGACCATCGTCACCCAGGCCCAGATCAAGTCCACGGGCTTGAGCACCGTCGGCGACATCCTGCAGAACCTGACCCAGGCGGGCAATGCCCTGAACACCCTGTTC
>JAJYBN010000079.1 GCA_021779005.1 Pseudomonadota bacterium | reverse complement strand
CGCGCCGATACCGAGCAGTAGAGCCAGCGGGATGCTGACTGCCAACACCCACACGCTGCGGTGCAGGCCGAGGATCCAGAACAGCATGCCGATGGCGAGCAGCCCACCCACCAGCAGATTCCAGCCTAGGTCATGACCGATGAGACTCACCAGATGTGCCTGACTGTAGATAGGCACCCACGTCACCCCGGCGGGAAGTTGCAGGGCGAGAGCCTGCAGACTTTTCTGTACTTCACGCACCACCGGCACAGTGGACGCCCCGGGTTGCTTGAAGACGATAAGCGCCACACTGGGCTGCCCGTTCAGAAGCTCGGCAGAATGCGTCGGTTGTGGTGATCGCACCACACGAGCAAGGTCATGCAAGGGCACCCGACCGTTGCCGGCAGGTACCCGCACAGCATCCAGCGCCCGGACAGTTTCCGGCAGATTGCGCGTTTCCAGCAGCACATCCTGATGTCCCAGGCTCAGGTAGCCGCTGGGTCCGAGCGCAACCTGCGCCCTGATCGCACTGGCGATATCCGCTGCCGACACGCCGTAGTGTTGCAGCGCAATCAGGTCCGGCTGTACCCATAATGAGGCGTTACCGCTACCGAATACTTCAATGCGCTGCACGCCTGGAAGGGCGCGCAGCGCAGGTTCAATGTTGGAGCGCACGGCACTCAGCACTGTTGCAGAGGAAACGCCAGCCGGGATGCGCGTAGCGTAATCCGCGACTTCATTGATGGCATTACCCATGACTTCTGCATAAGGCCGTACGCCCGCCGGCAATTCGCTCTGGGCCCGGGCCAGGGCGCCGTATACCGCCTGAAGATCTGATGTGGCAGCGGTATGCTGGCGGAAGCGCGCTGTAATGCTGAGACTGCCGCTGCGCATCACCGAGCGCAGGTTGTCCAGGTCCTGGAGGCTGAGCAATTGCCCCTCCAGAGGCCGAGTCACCAGCGTTTCCAATTCCTCGGCGGTGGCACCGGGATAATGGACGATGATGCTGATCTGCGGATAGTCAAACGCCGGCAGCACTTCCACCGGAATCCGCCACAGGGCAAACAACCCATAAGCACACATGCTGCTGTAGAGCAGCAGCCAGAGCAGCGGCCGATGCAGCAGGCTGTGCGGAAATGTGGTGGTCGGCATTCTTAATCCGGTGGTGAATAATGCCGGCTGATATCCGCGTGAAACAGCAGATAGGCATTAACCGCCACTACCCGCTCATCGGCCTGCACGCCATGACGGATGAAGGTCCATTCCCCAACACTCGGACCAATCTCCACCGGCTGGCGGTGCAGACCATGCGTGTCCGATAACAACACCCACCATTTGCCCTGATCCATCACCAGTGCGGCATTCGGCACTGCCGGCAGCTGCTGGACCGGACTTGCCGCGATGACCAACGTGCCGGCCTCGCCGTCCTGCCAGATCGCGGTCGTGTCTGCCACGCAGGCGATGCTTACACCTCCGCCCACCGTCTGCGGCGGGACTACAGCATGTACCCTCACCGGAATCGCTGCGGTACCATCCTGGGGATAAAACCGCCCGCGCATGCCGGCATGTATGCGACTGGTATCCGCACCGTAAAGGCTGGCGCGCAGCCACACACCGTTATCCGGCAGCAAACGCAGCAGCGTGGTGCCCGGACTCACCCGTTCTCCGGTTGACATATTCAGTGTCAGCACGGTACCGGGGACAGGAGCGCGTACTTTACCGGCGGCCCGGATACGCGTGAGCGCCGCATGCGCCTCCTTATATACAGCATCGGCACTAGCCAGGTCCTGGACAGTGCTGAAATCTGGATAATTGTGCCGGGTAGTACTTAGTGCCACCTGGGCTGCTTGCCAACGTGCACGAGCCGCCGCCACTTCAGCGTCGTATTCGGGACCGGCGAGTCTGGCAAGCAACTCGCCTTTCCCAACATGTAGTCCCGGTACCGCCGTTAACGTCGATACTTCGCCGGTGGCTGCCGCGCGTATTGGCAGGATGTTGCGAGGCTCGACGTGCGCATAGGCCTGGTATTCCAGCTTAAATGGCCGCAGCTCAACCGCCACTGTGCCGGTGCTGCTCGCGGCATATGCGCCGGGCAACCCCATGACAAGCAGCACGCTTATACCTGAGCATAATTTGATGATGTTCATGTGGGTGTCGCCTGAAGATTGTGCCCACTGCCGATGGGCATGCCTAATAAGGTCTCGAGGGCAATGCTGGTTTCATCCAGCGCATGACGCAGTCTCTCGATCGCATCGGCCATCTGCATGCGCTGCGTCGCATAGGCCTCCAGCGCATCAAAGGGCACTGTACCCGGCACCGCGTCATTGAATGACGAAAGCGCCTGTGCCGCACGCTGTACGCGCGCGAGTGACGCGCTTAAGCGCTGAACTTCATCGCCGAGCGCGGAGACTTCGATCACGGCCGAGTCGAGACGCGCTTGGTACGCAGCCCGCAGAAAGCGGCGCGTCGCACGCGCCACGGCGATCTGGCCTCTGGTTCCATTCAGGAACGGCAGATTGAGTGTCAGCGATAAGCCATTGCTCATAACGCCCTCGGTGTCGCGTTTACGGTTCAACGACACGCCGATCAGCGGAAACTGTGCCAGCACCGCCTGCCGTAGACGCGCATCAGCGCTGCGGTAGCCGGCGGCGAACGCCATGAGGTCAGGGCGCCGGTTGGGCAAAGCAGCGAGCGCAACGCGCAAAGCTGCTGTATCCACCGCGTTTGGATGATCGTTGAGCGCCAGCCTAAGTGTGGTATGCGGTGCTAGCCCCAGCAGGCCGGTGAGTGCGGCCAGGTTTTTTTCACGTTGCGTCTGGAGGGAGTCAGCGTGCGCCAACAGCACGCTATAGGCCGCCTCCGCCGCGGTTACGGTAGCCCGCGGCAGTGTGCCGGCGATGGCAGCGGTTCTGCTGGAACGGGCGCGTTCGGCATACAGGTCAAGTAACGGATGTAGCGCCTTGAGCTGGGCTGCATCGTCCTCGATCGCGGCGTACAGCAGCCGCGCCTGCTGCGCCACCTGCCATTCATCCCACACCATGTCGAGGCGCACGCGCGTCTCATCGGCATGCGCGGCTGCTTCCGCATCGGCGTGCTGCAGCAAAGCTGCAAAATCCTCGCCAAGAGCTAGCGACCACCCATTGTGCAGCCCGACACTGGCGGGACTCGGGCGGCTCGCACCCAACATAATCTGCGGCCATGGCAGCAACCCCGCCGCATAACTCTGCGCCGCCGCCACCCCGTGTTGCGCGCGCGTCGCGATCAGCGCCGGATTATTGAGCACTGCAAGCGCCGCCACCGCTGAGGCGTCCAGCGGCTGGGCAAGATTGATACGGGTGACATGAATTCCAGGTGTGTCGAAAGCTGTAACCGGAACACTCAGTGTCGTGGTGCTTGAAGCAAGGTCTGGCCGCACCGGCAGCGGCAACGGCGTGTAAGTTTCACATCCGACTAGCGCCGTTATTATTAGCAGCAATAATGAAACATTCGCGCCCCGCATACTGACAGTCTACGGTTTGCATCATGACAAATGCCGCTCAGTCAGATGACAGTTCCGTCATCATTGCCGCTATCCCACCCGGGAAACGCAGGCGCGCCACGCTACCCTCGCCCGGCCGGCTATCGAGACTCGCCTCACCGCCGTGCAATTCCATAATGGAACGCACGATGGCGAGCCCCAGTCCTGTGCCCTGGCCGCGCCGCACGCGTGCCGGGTCAGCCTGATAGAAGCGGTCGAATACAAACGGCAGGTGTTCCGGCGCTATGCCCTCGCCCTGATCGCGCACTTCGATCTCAACGCCACCGCCGGCAAACGCACGCACCAGCACGCGGACCTCGCTGTCGGGTGGCGAGTACCGGATGGCGTTGGCAAGCAGATTGCCGAGCGCCTGACGGAACAGCAGCGGGTCTGCATTGAGCCAGGCACCCCCTTGGCACACCAGGCGCACACCACGTTCGGCAGCGTAAGCTGCATGATAGTCTAGTACATGTTCACAGGCCTCACGCGTATCAAAGCGTTCGGTACTCACGGATTTTTCCGCGTTTTCCGCGCGGGCGATGAACAGCAGGTTCTCGATGAGTGTCGCCAGCCGCCGGCATTCTTCCAGACCTGAAATCAGGGTTGCGCGGTAATCAGCGGCACTGCGCTCATGTGTCAGGCAAACCTCCAGCTCTCCCATGAGGTTATTGAGGGGATTGCGCAGTTCATGGGCGAGGTCCGCGGAGAAACGTGCGAGACGTGTGAAACCCTCATCCAGACGTTCCATCATTTCATTGAACACCTCCACCAGCTTTTCCAATTCTGGGGGCCAGGGTGGATCAAGCGGTATGCGATCGGCAAGATTCGCTGGGGTCACAACATTTGCAGCTCGAGTGATGCGTTCCAACGGCCGCAATCCACGTTTTGTTACAAAGCGACCTGCTAGCAGCAGCACCGGCAAAAGCAACAACAAGAATATTAATAAACCTCGCCTGTAATCAGCCAGCAATGCATTGTCACGTGAGACGTCCAAGGCAAGCTGTACAGTGTAGGTACTTCCTGAAGGACCCGAAGCAAGTATATTGAATGCCACCAGCACATAGTGATGCCCATCGGTGTACCAGTCGCGGGTGGCAGTGCGGTTGATAGCAGATGGCGCCACCGGCATGGGAAATATCGGTGACGGTAAAGACATACTCATCCCAGGGGTCTCGCCAAGCACGGCAGACTGCAAAGCCAACACGCGCGCTTCATATTGCCGCAGGGCAGTACCGGTTGTTTCTTTGTCGATTTCACTCAACAAGGCGCTGGGTTGGTTGCCTCCATCCTTGTAATCCTCGAAAAATTCCTGGGCTTTTGCACGCAGGAAATGCAGATGTTCAAGGTCAAAGTTCGCTGTCATTTTCCAATAGAGAACCGCCGTGAATGCAGCCACCGCGATCAATGTAGCCAGGGTATAAAATAATGTCAGACGTGCAGTGATGGAACGCAGCGGTGGGTGGATGTTCGGCTTAGCGCTTTTCAAGGACATAGCCCATGCTGCGTACGGTATGAATCAAGGGACTTTTGAATGGCGCATCCACCTTGGCGCGCAAGCGCCGTATCACCACATCCACGACGTTGGTCTGGGTATCGAAATCAATACCCCAGACTCTTTCAGCAATAGCTACACGCGTTAGCGCTCGCCCGGGACTCTGAGCCAGTAGCGCTAGCAACGCGAACTCCTTGGGCGTGAGATGCAGCACACGTCCGTCACGTTCTGCCCTGTGCCGAACCGGGTCAATGACCAAGTCCGCCACCCGCAGCATCTCAGGCTGTAATTGAGATCCACGACGCAGCAGTGAACGCAGGCGCGCCAGTAATTCTGAAAACGCAAATGGTTTCACCAGATAATCATCACCGCCCAGTTCCAGACCGCGCACCCGATCCTCGACACGGTCGCGCGCGGTCAGAAACAACACTGGAGTGCGGCTGCCAGCGGCGCGCAACGCTTGCACCACTGACCAGCCGTCCTGCACCGGCAGCATCACATCCAGCACTACCGCGTCATAGACATGTGCTTGTGCGAGACGCAATGCCATACGCCCATCCGATGCCGTATCCACGGTAAAGCCGTTTTCAGTCAACCCTTTTACCAGATAGGCAATGGTCTTGGCTTCGTCTTCTGCGATCAGTATATGCAACAGCGGACGTCCTGCAGCGAGGTTTCAAATAACTCCATCATACGTTGCCACGAATCACTCAGACAGCCTCCTGTACCCGTTGGCCCTTCTGCCAGCCGCGCATCAGCAGGTAATAAACCACTGGCATTACGATGAGCACCAGAGGTAATTGCACCGCTTCGCCAGCAATGATGGCCACCGCCAGTGGCTGCTGCATGGCGGCTCCCTGACCGATATTCAGCGCCAGCGGCAGCAGCGCCAGAATGGTGGTCAGGGTGGTCAAGGCGATCGCCCGCATCCGGTTGAGCCCCGCATCCACTAAAGCCTTTTCAATATTTTCCGCATGTTTCAATTCCACAAACTCCGAAAAATAGAATATCG
>JAJYBN010000078.1 GCA_021779005.1 Pseudomonadota bacterium | reverse complement strand
TTATCGCAATTGTTGTTGCAATAATTAAAATCTTCTTCATATCCATGATCTCCATAATTGATTCGTGAATTAACCCGGCTGGACCACATTGGCAGTGCCATGATGGTGATACGCATACCGCATAAGTTCTTAATCTGATCGGATGAGATGTGTAGCGTTTAATCTATAAAGAATAAACCTCAAATGCCGCAATATATTTCCAGATTGTAAATGATTGTAACCAATCACTGAAACATACAGTGTAACCAGTGTGCTCACTAGGTCACGTGGTTTACAATTAAGCCGTCAGTTCAAATTTAGTTTTTGATGTAAGGATGGCCTGCATGATTCAGCCAGTGCGTTTGAAGTTTCCCCGACACATGCGGAGTGCAGTCGCCAGCTCCATACCGGTCTGGAAACGCGCGTCCGGATTCTTCTGCATAGCGCGTTCCACCACGTCCTTGAGTCTAGGTGGAATATCCGGCCGCAGGAAGGTCACATCCGGCGTCGGTGTATTCGAAACCTTGAACATCAAACCAGTTAACGAAGGCGCCTCGAACGGCAATTCGCCGCGTAACAGCTGATACAGGGTGACGCCCAGGGAATAAAGATCGCTGCGGCCATCCGCCTTATTGCCGGCCACCTGCTCCGGTGACATATAGGAAGGACTGCCTAAAATCGTACCCGCGCGTGTGCGCGCGGCATTGAGGAGCGAAGCCACTCCGAAATCGGTGATCTTGAGCTGGCCGGTCTTGCGTTCATACATGATGTTTGCGGGTTTGATATCCCGATGCACCACTTGGCGGCTGTGGGCATATTCCAAGGCTTCCGCGACCTTTATGACCACCGCCATGGTTTCACCGATGGGTAACAGGTTCCCCGGGGTGGTGTAGTGTTCCAGCGATTCGCCCGCCAGATAGTCCATGGCAATATATGCCAGGCCCTGGTCCTCGCCCACGTCATAGATCGTGACGATATTGGGGTGATTGAGGCGTCCGGTAGTTTCAGCTTCGCGGAAAAACCGTTGCGAGACATCTTCTGGAACACCACCCCCAAACTCGTCCTTGAATGACAAAGTCTTGATGGCCACGGTGCGGTTGATTTTCTGATCCCGTCCCAGATACACCACGCTCATGGCGCCACGCCCCAATTCCTTAATGAGCTCATACCGCCCCAATACCGGTTTCTGCAAACCATTGTCAGGCAAAGATATCTGCGGACCGTGATTTCGGGTGACGGTAGTATGGCTATCGAGCGCTTGCAGTTTTTTCAGCCGATCATCGACATTGCCGAACTGGGGTACCAGCCTATTCATCTCCGTATAGACTTCCATAGCTGCCGCATAACGGCGGTGACGCTCATGATCATGACCGAGTTGCAACAGATTCTTGTGCAAGGTACTGGAAGGCGTGCATTTGCTGTAGTGCACCAGGGCTTCGTCAAAGCGGCCGAGCGCCTGGTAGGCGAGTGCCAGCTGGCGGTTGGTTTCGGAAAAATCCTCTTGTGGTATTCCATGGCGGTTACTCAGATAGCGTGCTGTCAATACCGCAGCATGTCCTGCAATGAGAAACAGTGCCGGCAGGGTCAGTGGCAGCCACAGTCCGCGCGAGATGAGCGGAATGAATTCGCTGTTGACCAAAACCACCAGCAGCAGGACGCTTGCGCCTAAGCCCAACCACAAGTGCAGACGTGGTGCCGCAAACACAAGATAAGCTCCAAACAGCAGCACCAGTAAACCGCGTAGCCACCAAGCCCAGAACGGTGTCGCCATCAAATCATCATTGAGAATACTTGATACCATACCAGCCGCCACCAGCGCCTGGGGGTTGGCTGAATCCGCTGTCAGTCCCACTATCACCGCCTTGCCAGTGAGGTTTTCAGCGAGCACTTTGCCTTCCAACACATCATCGATTGCATATACCGGGATCGCATTGCGATTGCGGCCAGATGCATAACCACGCGGGATTGCCTGCATATATTGGTCAGTGAATAGATATGTATCGCCCAGACTGATACCACCGGTAGCATGCGGAATGATGTCGCTGTTCTTCAAACCTAAATCAAGTGCCGCCACCAATAAAGCAAATGACGGCAGCAATTGCTCACCATCACTTACGATCAGCGACTGGGCTCCGGTGGGTGAGGCATCTGGCAGGTAACCTATGCCCGCTGCCGCCTGTCCCAGGTGCGCGAGTGGTGCGCGCACCTGCACATCGATGGGGTTGAAAAAGATGCCAGCGATGGTGATCTGGTCCGGATGAGGCAGAATCATTTTGAATACCAGCCATGGCGGCAGGTCCGCTGCGTTGGAACCGTCAGTCGGCCTGCCGCGGGCTGCCAGCACCACGTTACCGGCATTCTGGATGCTATCCGAAAAAGCCGAATCCGTGGCCAATGCAACCTGCGCCTGTGAAACCAGGGCCGTCGCCTCGCGATTTTTACTGATCGCATGCAAGTCAGCAATTTTCTCAAGATAATCCAGCGCTGTCGCATTCTGGGGATTATCGAATTCAGGGACGAAGGCAATGACCCGGGCTTTTTCAGCAGTCAGCTGTGAAGTCAGTTCAGCCAAGATGTTACGTGGCCACGGCCAAGGCCCATGTTTCTGTATGGCAGCCGTGTCGATGCCCACGACTGCTACATCGGCGTTGGGCGGATGCTGCGGTACCAACCACATACCCGCTTCATAGGTCGCCAGTTCCAGCCCACGGCCAAATTGAAACACCGCTGCCACTGCAATCAACAGCGTAACGATGATGCCGGCTATCAACTTTACTCGGGTACGCGTCACGTTATACCTGCGTCGAAAACCGGCCACATGTAAACCTCATCCTCAGACCAAGGGACAGCCGGCACGTCTTGGATTATGCAAAATAGCTTATCCGAGATTTAACCGCCGTGATACAGGCAGGCTGATGGCCACTAGCGCCTGGATTCGGCGCGCTTCTTAAGGGCGTGGTTGAAAGCCGCAAACCCATTTGCCGTGCTGGTTTTAAAGCTACGCCATAAAAATAGCGTTAGAAAACCACCATATTCCTCGGCCTGGCGCACCCGTGTATGGCCGCCGAAGTGGTACTCGAGCGTGAAGCTGTGTTCCCTGTCCAATAACCCGGGTACCCCAAGATGCTCCAGCCAGCGAAATGTATTGGGCGGGGACACCTGCAATACCACTGGATTGAACGTGCGCAATTTGCCATTTTCATCCGTCAGCAAGACATGCAAGTTTAAACCGGGTATCGCGCGACCCTCGATGCTCAGCAGGTACTTGCTCCATTCGGGATACCTGGGGAATTCCATGAGCACCTCCCAAACCTTTTCGGGTGGCGCCTGGATATCGATGCTCGCCTTGATGGCACGTCTCATCGTGGGCCTGGATCGGTGGTGCGCCGCATGAGGCTACCCACATACTCGCGCAGATTGCGGCCGGCATTCGCCGCCAGCAGCATGGCGAGTCCGGAGAAGTTATTGAAGCTGCCGCTCGCGCCTATCAGCAGCATCACCAGGATGGTCAGCAACAGCGGTAGTCCTAGAGTGACGCATACCATGGGCGCATGCCACGCATGGCTTTGGACCGTTTGGTGTTCCACACGGCGTGGTGCCAGTGCGAAAAACAGCGCGGCGATCACCGGTACACATGCGGTAAATATCAGTACGGCGAGATTCGCACGCCCTTTGGGAATCCAGAACAGTGCCTGCAGTATCACCAAGGCGGTACCCACTAGTCCCAGCAGGGTGGCTGTCAGCTGAAGACTGACGGCAGATATACGCACGTTGGCCTGGGCAGGAGTTGGCATGTTCAAGCGCTCACGTAGCCGATGAGCATGAGGACCAGCGCGGCGGCGGCGAAACCCGCATGCAGACTCACAATAAGTCCAGGCAACGGCTGACGTCCGGCCCGAAAACCGAACAGCAGCAGACCCCCGGTGGCGGTTAACATGAGCAATACGGTAGCAGCGTTCACCGCAGTGTTGTGGGGAAAATGCAGATCATGTATCACCAGTAGTACGATGAGCGTGATACCGGCAATGCCATGCAGGCCGCTGATCAATAGTGGGAACTTGCGTCCACGCATTCCCAGTAGCGCGAACAACATACCTGCGAGCATCACGAAAACCAGCAGGATCAACAACGCCAGCAGCATGCGGTTGCACCCGTCGAAGGGACGCCAATGATAGCGGCCCGCGCTTGGCTTGCAAACCTGCTCAGTGTTTGCTGATGTAGATCACACGCCAGATGCGACCATGCTGGGTATCGCCGACATACAGGGCGCCATCGGGACCCTGGGCAAGTCCCATGGGACGAAAGTGTGCGGAGCCGGTTGAAAGAATCGGCATTTCGCCTGCGAAACCATCCGCGAACACCTGATACCCACCGGTGGGACGCATGCCGTTGAAGGGCACGAACGCCACTTTGTAACCGGCCTGGGGCAATGGCGCCCGGTTCCAAGAACCATGGAAACTCACGAACGCGCCGTCGCGATAGACTGCGGGAAACAACTTTCCGCTATAGAACAGCACTGCTTCCGGCGCCCAATGGCCCGGAAATGAAAGCAGAGGTTGGCTGTAGCCGCTGCAATCGCCGGTTTTGTGACCGTCGCCCCCGTATTCAGGCGCCAGCACTCGCTTATCCTGCAGCTGATCGTAATAGCAGTAGGGCCATCCGAAATTATCGCCACGCTGGATCAGGATGAATTCCTCCGCCGGCAACTCGGCGCTCTGCTGCGCGCTGTACAGCTTTGGCCAATTGTCGTAGAGCTGGTCGCGCCCCATGAGTACGGCATACAGCGCCCGGGCTCGCGCATTCCAAGTGATGGCCACCGCGTTACGAATGCCAGTGGCATAGCGGCTGCCGTCCTTCCCAAAAACCTGGTCGAGTTTGTCCGCGTTGAATACCCAAATGCCGCCGTGCTGTGCCAGCAGCGGACAGGGATTTATTCCCGGCGAACCCGGCGACCGGTCAAGACGCTGGCAGGCGTTGGACGGTGCGCCTACGTTGACATACAGATGCCCGCTCGCATCGAATGCGATGGTCTTGGCCGAATGTTGATGCTGCTCGGGAAAACCGCCGACGACCACCTGTGGATGCAGGTCCGGCAGCAGCTTTCCGGGCAACAATCTATAGCGCAACACGTCGGTATCAGTGGCGAAATACAGATAACCGTTGTGGATGCCGATGCCAGTTCCAGACTCTGTGCCGAAATACTTGATCACATCCGCGTGTCCGTTGCTGGTGGTGTCGCGCAATGCCACGATGCCGGTGCCATCATGCAGCGATTGCAGCGCGACGTACACATCACCGTTGCCGTTGACCGCCATATGACGGGCAACGCCCAGATCATCGGCGAACACCGTGGCACAGAATCCTACTGGTAGAGTGATGTCGCCGTTACCGGGATCGCAGGCGGTGGCCGCATACAGTTGCGGTAACCACATAAACATACCTGAGAGCAATACCAACAAGACAGCAAGTTTGCGCATGAGAATTCCCCTGTGCTGGACGCTTGCTAAATCCCTATTGAATGGTGAACAGCATCAAAGCAGAACGAAATGCACTTGGTGTGATTTCACTCAGCGGAGGAATAGTATTGGCCGCCTGACAGTCTGCCGGGTCGTAGGAACCGGTGGGACCGTTGCTCGGGCCAGGGTACAAGCAAACAAAAAAAGCCATCACTTCATAACTCCCGGGTGCAACAGCTTGTTCCCCGTTTGTACCTAATTGATTCCAGGTAACGTAAAAGGTCGCCGTTTGGCCCGGCGTAGCAACAGTGGTAGGTATACCAGTGTTGCTGACCCATAAACATATAGCCCCAGAAAATGACCCCTGAAAAACTACTTTGGAAGTGTTGGTGTCCTCCACCACCACCACGACCGGCGGTATACAATTGTAGGCCAGTACAATCAATGGTACCGGATTGTAGTTGTGTACGCTTACGACAAACTGAATCTGCTCGCCCTGAGAAAACTCAGTAGCAGAGTTCCCGTTGGCATCCTGGACTGCAAGAGAAGTCTGAAAATCCGGTGTA
>JAJYBN010000077.1 GCA_021779005.1 Pseudomonadota bacterium | reverse complement strand
GAAAATGCACTTGCGACCCCTCAAAAAGTTGGCCGCACAGGCAAAATGACTCGTTTTCCCTGTAACCATAAGCACTTATCCTATGCCTGTGGTTACGAAACGCCCTAATTACCTTATTATTTCTTATCAGTATCAGATTCTACGCGCAGATCGACTTCTCCGATATTGACGCTAAAGTGCATGCTGTCGGGTCCGCTGCCATCGATAATTACTTTACGGCCGAGGCCGCTATGCTCACCGGCATGGCTGAGGTATTTACCGTTCATGTAAAGCGATGCTTGACCAATGTTGCTCGACAGGAGAATCTTGCCCGGCTGCAGGGTGCCGGTGGTGGCACTGATCTGCCCAACGTTGATCTTGGCACTTAAAGCCCCACGCGGGACATCCATATCCAGTTCGCCGACATTCATATCCGCTCGTACGCCGCCGGCAATACCGTCGACCGACGCCTCACCAACCTTCATATCCAAATCTACGCCCATGCGTTCCGGCACCTGCATGATCCATTTTTGTTTGACGTTGTCGTTATCCAGATTTCCGGTCGTGCTCAATGAAAGTACCAGACGCTGGCCCTGTCGTTTTTGAGAGATCTGTGCCGCTTGGATTTCCTGTGCGGCACTGGGGCTCTGCCAGTGTAAAAACCACAGCACATCACCGGAATTCTGCTCCAAGATTACATGCACATGGATAACATCGTCGCTGGAGGGTGTTATGTGAATCTCACTGATGCCGGCAATAATGGCCACAGTATTCATGCCCGCTGCTGGGATATTGGCATCCAGCATGCGGGGTTCTGCCGCCTGCGCAAGCAGCGGTAATGCCAACAATAAAACCAGAATGACGATACGTTTCATGGCTACAAACCCCTTAACACGACATCCAAATCGTGTGAAAGTCTAGATTTCCGAGCGGTTGCGGCGCAGCCAGATGGCGCCGACTACGAAGACCGCCCCGATGGCGATACCGATCCACATCTCCGGCTGGAAAAACATATGTACCAGCGAACCCATGGTCATGAGGGCGCTATGCCCATCAAAAACATCGGGTTTATCACCGACGCCGATTCCAGAGCCAATGCTCACACCATTGACCGAGTAATGGCCGCTCATGACCATGGTGAACAGCTTGGCGATGTGGCCGAAGATGACATCCGATAGATGATGGGTGCCGATGAACAGGCGTTCCACGATCATGGCGCCCATGGGAATCAGCACAGCCCACGCCAGCACTAGCTTCCTGGCCCAGGAGGAACACAGCAGGAACCAGCCAAAGAAAGGCAGCAACCACAGAGACTGCACCAACAGCGCGAACGCCAATGTCATCCAGGCCATGAGGATGGTACCGGGCTGGAAGGCCAGCCCCAGGATGGACACGCCCGCAATAGACAAAGCGATAATCAAAAGAAAACCAGTGATGATCTCGGTAAGGATGACCGCAACCAGCATCAACGCAGGCGCCGTTACCATGCCGGTGAACAGTTTGGAGAGCACGGTGCTGGTATCCGAGACCGGCATGGACTTCCAGAACAGCACGCTGCGGTCCTTGCGGTCGGCATACAGCGAATCCATAAGATAGAACCACACCATGAACAGCATAACCGTATTGAACAACGCTGCGCTTCCGAATATGAATGCGCGGATGCCTGCAGTGCTATCCATGAAAGTGACATCGCTGTTGAAGTTGATCATGCCCTGGTGAGCGGCAACCAGCAGCGCCCCGGAACCATACAACGTAAACAATATCCCCAGACAGCCGATCACCGCGGGCACGATCCAGAAGGATCTGTGCTCCCAGATCTCGCGTTTGCTGAGGGCAGAAAAGGCTCGCAGAGTGTTGTTCATTGCATGGCTCCTTGCATCTTGGCGACAAACAGGTCGGCGATGCTGGGCGTATGGATCTCTCCGAGCGCAGCCAATTTGTCGCGCTCTGTGCCCTCGAACAGGAACAGTTTCTTGCCGAAGACCTCGCGCTCATTGATCGGATTAAATCCTTGCGCGGCGCTGACCTTGTCTGCCGGCACCAGCACTTCGGTATATTTCTCCGCCACACCCTCCATGGAATCATCCAGCACGAGCTTGCCGTTGTTGATGAACATCAGATGGGTCAGCAGCTTTTCCACTTCCTCCACCTGGTGGGTGGTGACCAGGATGGTGCGTTTCTCATCGAAATAATCGTTCAGCAAGTTTGAGTAGAACTCCTTGCGGTACAGGATATCCAGGCCGATGGTGGGCTCGTCCAGCACCAGCAGCCTGGCATCAATGGCCATGATCAGCGCCAGGTGCAGTTGTGTGACCATGCCTTTGGATAACTGGCCCACTTTGGCCTTCTTGGAAATCTTGGTGCGCCCCAGAAAGTGCACAGCGCGCGCACGGCTGAAACGCGGATGCACGGCTTCCACGAAATCGATGGCGTCCGCCACCTTCAGCCAGCGCGGCAGGGTGGCTACGTCGGCGATGAAACACACATCCTGCATCAGCCGGCGGCGTGAGATACGTGGATCGTGGCCCAGCACATCCAGCTCGCCGTTGAAATTGGTGAGCCCGAGGATGGCCTTGAGGGCCGTGGTTTTGCCGGCGCCATTGGGACCAATCAGCCCCACAATGCGGCCCTCCTCGATATCGAAATCCACCTTGTCGAGCGCGCGCAGAATGCCGTAGTTCTTGCTAAGTCCGCGGGCTTGTACCAGCATGCTCATTATTTCCTCCGTTTGCCGTCTTCCACGGCTTTCAACAATTCCTTCACGTCCAGATCCAGGCGACCGATGCGTTGCAGCATCTGTGGCCACTCGGTTTTAAGGAACGCCTCGCGTTCGTTCTTCATCAGCGCCCGGCTGGCGCCAGGTTTGACGAACATGCCCAGACCTCGGCGTTTCTCCACCAATTCCTCGTCCACCAGGGCCTGGTAACCCTTAAGCACGGTGAGCGGGTTGATCTGGTAATCCGCGGCCACGGCGCGCACCGACGGCAGCGGGTCGCCTTCCTTGAGGCTGCCCTCCAGGATCATGGCCACTACCCGGTCCCGCAGCTGGCGGTAGATCGGTGAGTTGTCACTCCACTTCGGATCCATGTATTCCTCCATTGCTGCTCTAGCGTACTAGAGCGCTAAGTGCGGTGTACCTTAGCCGCCCGAACGCTCAAATACCAGTTTGTCGAGTGCCCGTAGAGTGGCGGTTGTATCCAGGTACGTCCTTGGAGTGAGTGCTTCCAAAGCTTCGAGCAACGAGGCACTAGACGCGTCTGTGGCTGTGAGGTACTCAGTCGCAAGGGTATTGCTTGTGAGCCCGGTATCGGCGACATCAGCCAACTGCTCGTCAGTCGGTCGCACGATGATGCTGCCGAGTGCGATGCTGTTCATCGCCGGGCGCTGCACGCCGCGGGCTTCTGCATAGCGCCAATCGGCATCGCTGGGTGTGACCAGGATGGTGCCGAGATCCACAGTACGGTGATCATAATCAGCCGGGGTGACGACGATGGCGCCAAGATTGATGGTGTTTGCCTGCGACTGCTGACGCAGAACCATGCCTGTGGCTATAGCGATGGCCGCGAAGTTCAAGGTTACAGCAGCAGCGAGGATCATCTTGCGGGTGGTGTTCATGGCAGTGCTCCTTACGTTTCTCAGTGACGGCCCGGTGGCCTTTTCAGTAACGGTGTTGTAGATAACTATAACACTAAATATTAAAAAAGCAAGGTCTTGGGAAGATATTTTCCTATGTGTTGAAATACCTTTAAATATCAGGGTCTTATAAGTTTACGAGTACAGGTGTCTATTGCCCAAGCGTACACGTTCACTGTTTTGAGGACACAGCCAGCAGAATGCTCCCTCTGGCATACTGACAGCCGTGGCACAGGAATCGCACGCATGCTGATCTATGGCGCCTACGGCTATACCGGCTCATTGATCGTGGAAGCCGCCCTGGAACAGGGCCTGCGACCATTGCTGGCGGGTCGCGATCTCCGCAAGCTGAAACCATTGGCCGAGCGTTTCGGCCTGCCGTTCACGGCCTTCGATCTTCAGGATGCCACGGCCCTGGACCACGCCTTGAAAGAGAAGCGACTGGTACTCAACTGCGCCGGACCCTTTACCCAGACCTTCCAGCCGGTGGCAGCCGCCTGCCTGCGCCAGCGCGTTCACTATCTGGATATCACCGGCGAGATCGAGGTCTTCGAGGGCCTGGCCTCCCTGAGCAAGCAGGCCCTCTCTGCAGGTGTCATGTTGCTGCCCGGTGTGGGCTTCGACGTAGTACCCACCGATTGCCTCGCTGCCCATCTCAAGGATCGCCTGCCTTCCGCCACCCACCTGACGCTGGCGTTTCGTGCCGGTGGTGGTCTTTCCCGTGGCACCCGCCGCACCATGCTGGAAGGACTCGGCCGCAGTGGCGCGGTGCGCCGTGATGGGCACATCGTGCCGGTAGCGCCTGCCTGGAAAGTGCGACAAGTGGATTTCGGCGATGGCCACATGCACGCGGCGGTGAGCATTCCCTGGGGCGACGTGGCGACCGCTTGGTACAGCACAGGCATCCCTAATATCGAAACGTACGCCGCCTTGCCTGCGGCACAGATCCGCGCCCTGCACTTGAGCCGCCATTTTGGCTGGTTACTGCGCCGCAAACTGCTGCGTAAACAACTGCAGCGTCGTATCGACGCCAGCGCCCCCGGACCCGATGCTGCTACCCGCCGGAAATCAGAAAGTCTGATCTGGGGTGAAGTGTGCGACTTGCAGGGTCAGTGTGTGCACAGCCGACTGCGTTGCGGCAACGGCTACAGTTTCACAGCACGCGCGGCGGTAGCGGCTGCCAAACGCGTACTCGGCGGCGACATCAAGCCCGGATTCCAGACGCCTTCGCGCGCCTTCGCCATCGGTTTCGTGCTGGCGCTAGGTGCACGCATCACCGACCTGACTTGAGTCAACTCCGGTTGTGCGCCGGGTGTTAAAATACGCATTCAACTTTTGCGATTATCCGCACGCGCCTTGAGGCTGCGCCGGTACTCGTTCAACCTATGGAGTCTGAAAAATCATGGCGACCAAGAAACCCGCACGCATCACCATCACCGGTGCCGCCGGCCAGATCGGCTACCAGCTAATTTTCCGCATCGCCGCCGGTGACCTATTCGGCGCACAACAGCCAGTGATCCTGCAGTTGCTGGAGGTCACGCCGGCCCTGGGCGCGCTCAATGGCGTGGTGATGGAACTGAACGATTGTGCTTTCCCAACCGTGGCCGGCATCGTGGCCACCGACAATCCCGAGGTCGGCTTCAAGGACGCGGATTTTGCGATTCTCGTTGGCGCCAAGCCACGGGGTCCCGGTATGGAGCGCAAGGACCTGCTGCTGGAAAACGCCAAGATCTTCTCGATCCAGGGCAAGGCCATCAACAAAGTGGCAAAAAAGAACATCAAGGTACTGGTGGTCGGTAACCCGGCCAATACCAACGCCTTGATAACCGCAGCCAATGCGCCGCGCATCAACAAGCAGAACATCACGTCCATGATGCGACTTGACCATAACCGCGCCGCTTCGCAACTGGCCGCCAAGACCGGCGTACACGTGAATGAGGTGAAGCGCCTGGTCATCTGGGGCAATCATTCCTCGACCCAGTATCCGGACATCCATCAAGCCACCATCAAGGGCAAGTCGGCGGTGAAACTGGTGGATAAGGAGTGGGTGAAGAATGCATTCATCCCCACGGTGCAGCAACGCGGCGCCGCCATCATCAAGGCCCGCGGGGCTTCGTCCGCCGCATCCGCCGCATCCGCCGCCATCGACCACATGCGCGATTGGGTGACGGGCAGCAAGAATCAGTGGGTCAGCATGGGGATACCTTCCGACGGCAGTTATGGTATCCAGAAAGGCATCATCTATGGCTTCCCGGTGGTGTGCGCCAAGGGCGGCTACAAGATTGTGAAGGGCCTCAAGCCTGGCCCGTTTTCACAACAACGCATGCATGCCAGCGAAGCGGAGCTGCTGGAAGAACGTGCTGGCGTGAAGGACCAGCTGGGCGGCTGAACAACCGTCCTCAAGCAGAGAATAAAAAAAAGGCCGCAGTGTTTTACTGT
>JAJYBN010000076.1 GCA_021779005.1 Pseudomonadota bacterium | reverse complement strand
CGCCGAAAACAATGGTTGGAACAGTAATCAAAAGTGTTCCCGCTACAATTTTCGAATTTCGCGTCATAAAAAGCCCCTCCAAATTTCTAACCTTTAAATACCATTGCGGGATCAATCCGCG
This sequence comes from Pseudomonadota bacterium, assembly GCA_021779005.1. Lineage (GTDB taxonomy): Bacteria > Pseudomonadota > Gammaproteobacteria > Natronospirales > REEB76 > REEB76. The sequence continues at coordinate 5,990 of JAJYBN010000076.1, read as the reverse complement.
TTACTTTGTTTGTCGAAAGGACCGATGCGTTCACGGCCATCGAATTTGAAATCAGTGTACTGGCCATGGGCATCCACGTAATGCAGGAAGGTCTGCACCCAGTATTCGCCGGTGAAGGTCTCACGCCAATGGGGCACATCGGCGCCCCGATAGACGAGCATGTCGCCGGGCATGAGCGCCAGCGACTTGTCCTCGCCATCGGCTTGTACGCATATGGGCCATGCAGCCGGCGCCTTGAATCCCAGGGTCAGGGAACTGCTGATCTCGCAGGAGGGCCGATCCAGGTGTTTCGGCAGGATCGCACCGTTGCCATAGATGCGCAGGTAGGAATAGCACGGGAGTAATTCGAGCCCGGTGGCCTGTTGCATCGCGGGCTGCAATTCCAGCAGCAACGATTCGCTCAAGGCATCGGCGTATCGGCCGAGTGCCGCCCGGTACATTTCCTCAGGCTGATAGTATCCCGGCCATTTCTGCTGCAGCAAGGCATAGGTCGCTACCAGGCGGGCGCTTTCCGGGCTGATGACCTGCGGCAAGACCGCATAGCCACTGCGCCGGAACTGTTCAGCTCCGGCGATTGCATGAGGTGTTTGGGTAACCGGCATATTCAAGGGGAAGCAATCATTTCGATGCGTTCTTCCAGATTGACAAGTCGCGCGTTCAAATGACCTTGGATGCTCAGGCTGCCTGCACAGGGATAGCGTTGGCGGTGCGCGTGATGCGGTTGTGCTCGTCGAGATATACGAGCCGCGGCTTGTGATTGATGGCTTCGGCCGCATTAAACTGCGCGTAAACACAGATGATGACACGGTCACCGGGGGCGGCACGATGCGCGGCGGCGCCATTCACTGAAATGATGCCGCTGCCGGCTTGCGCACGGATGGCGTAGGTGGTGAAGCGCTCACCATTGCTGACATTGTAGATCTGCAGCTGTTCGTAATCGAGGATACCGGCGGCATCCAGAAGATCGCCATCGATCGCACAGGAGCCCTCGTAATCCACCTCGGCATGGGTTACACGGGCGCGGTGCAGCTTGGCTTTGAGCAGGGTGAGTTGCATGTGGATCAGGATAAAACAGGTGAGTTGAGGTAATTTTACCTTGCTCTAGTCCGGACGCTCAAGTGGTCATGTGACCTGCGCACGCTTCGCATGCACATGAATATTGTCGATGAGACGCGCTTTACCGAGCCAGGCAGCGGCCAGCACCACTAGATTATTGCTTGCATTATCCGGTGCGGTCAGCGAGCTGGCTTCACGGATCGCCACATAATCAGGGCGCATACCGATGGTCGAGAGTTTGCGCACGGCTTCAGACTCGAGGCGCTGAAAATCACATCTGCCATTGCTAAGTTCCTGCGCCAACTCATCCAGGGTGTGGAACAGCTGCGGCGCCAGCGCCCGTTCAGCAGCCGTCAGATACTGGTTGCGCGAGCTCATAGCCAGGCCATCCGCCTCGCGTACGGTCGGGACGCCGATTATTTCCACAGGTATTGACAGGTCAGCTACCAAGCGGCGGATAACCTGCAACTGTTGATAATCCTTCTCTCCGAACAGCGCCACATCCGGCTGCACGATATTGAAGAGCTTGGTGACTATCGTGGCCATCCCGGCGAAATGCCCGGGCCTAAATTTTCCGTCCAGGATGGCAGAAAGTTCCGGGACATCAACACGGGTGATCCGTTCGCGGTCGCTGGCGTATATCTCATCGACCGAGGGTGCGAACAGCAGCTCTGTTCCAGACGAAATCAATTTGGTTTTATCGGCTTCAAATGTTCGCGGATAATTCTTGAAATCCTCGTTGGGACCGAATTGCAGCGGATTCACAAAGATGCTCACCACCACATGCTCGGCAAATTCGCGTGCATACTCCACCAAGCGCAGGTGTCCGGCATGCAAATTACCCATGGTAGGGACCAGCGCAAACCTCTGGCCGGTGATACGCCAGTGTTTGACGTAATCACGAACCTCATTGATGCCTTGTAAAGTCAACATGATCTGTGCTTGGACAAAGTCCGAATCTCCCGGATGGGTCGAAAATCTACTTTTATTATTCAGTATGAAATTATAACGCTACGCGAATGACCGGAGAATTTTTCTCAGACGACGAACTGCCTGCCCTTGCCCGGATTGAAGTAATGGCGTCCGCTCTTGACGCGGCTGATCTCCTTCACCAGCAACTGATAGTCCTCGTCGCTGTCCACCGGATTAATCTCAGCAGCATTTACGATGAGCAGCGGCGAAGCGTTGTAATAATGGAAGAAATGCGCGTAGGCAGCTGCTACACGTTCAAGATAATCCCGCTGGATGAACTGTTCATACCTGACACCGCGTCGCATGACGCGCCGCATGAGGACTTCCACCGGCGCCTGCAGATATATCACCAGATCCGGCAGCGGCGCGTCCACTGTCAGGTGCTGGTACACCTGCTTATACAGCCCGAATTCATCATCGTCGAGGATGAGTTGCGCAAACAATCGGTCCTTCTCCAGCATGTAGTCCGCTACCCGCAATGGGGTAAAGATGTCGCCCTGGCGCAGCTGTTGCAACTGACGCGCACGCTGGAACAGGAATGACAACTGTGTCGGTAACGCGGCATTCTTCGGATCCCGGTAGAAGCGTTCCAGGAACGGGTTCTCCTCGGCGTGTTCCAGCAGCGGTTCACCGCCAAAGGTCTGGGCCAAGCGCCCCACAAGGCTGGTCTTCCCGACCCCGATGGGCCCCTCCACCACCAGGTAGCGGGGCTGGTTGTCACTCATTCGCAATTTCCTCGTAACGTTCGATGGGCGGGGTATGACAATGTGCGCGCAACGCCTGCACCGGTCCATGGCCGGGTATCACCAGGTCCGGCGCCAGTTCTGCCAGAGGATACAGGACAAAACTACGCAGATGCATCTGCGGATGCGGCAGCATCAGTTCCGGAGTATCCAGTTGCACATCATCATAAACGAGGATATCCAGATCCAGGTTGCGTGCGCCCCAACGCTCTTCGCTGCTGCGCCGGCGGCCATGCGCTTCCTCCAGTTTCCGTAATGCGCGCAGCAATGCCAGTGGTTCCAGGCCGGTCGCCAGCATCGCGACCGCGTTTATGTAATCCGGTTGCTGTTGGGGACCGAGTGGCCGGCTCTTATATAGATGTGATCGCGCCTGCAGTCGGGTGCATGGCAAGCCATCCAGTTCCGTGAAGGCACGCTGTATCTGCGCGGAAGGTCCATCCAGGTTGCTGCCAAGGCCGATATACGCGGGAACTCCGGCGCTCAAGTCGTCACCCTGACGGTGTCGTCTCACGGCGGCGCCGCCGGCGTCGGGTACGACGTCTTGCTGCGTGTGTTACGGCGCTCAGCATGCCGCTCTCGACGGCAGCATCTGTAGTCTGGATCTCGGTCCACCAGCGCGCCAGTTCCGGCTCCACTTCGCCGGCGGCAGCGCGCAATACCAGGAAATCATAGGCCGCACGGAAGCGCGGATGCGCCAGCAGCCGCAGCGGGCGTTTGCCATCGCGCTGTGCAAAACGCGGCTGCAACTGGTAAATCTCGATCATGGGTGTGGCGAAGCGGCGTGGCAATGCCACTCGGCTGATCTGCTGTGGGAGAATCTCATCGGCAGCACTGCGGATGGCGTCACCCGGATGCAGGCCCTGGGTTTCCAGCACCATCGCCCTCTGGCGCACTGGTTCCCATAAGAGCGCCGCGAACAGAAACGCTGGCGTGACCGGTTTGTCGGCATTCACGCGCGCATCGGTGCTGGCGAGTGCCTGGGCTATGAAGGTATGCGGGAATCCCTGCTCCTCGGTATCCAATATCGCATCGGTGCGCGCGAACAGTCGGGCGAACAGGCCGTAATGCCGCAGATTCTCGAAGGCTTGCAGACCGAAGCCGTACAGGAATAATTTCAGGATCTCCTCGAACAGGCGCGCCGGTGGAATGTCATCCAGCAGCGCAGCCAGCGGTACGATCGGTGCCGCGGTATCCGGATGCATGCGGAAACCAAGCTTGGAAGCGAAGCGCACTGCCCGCAGCATGCGTACCGGATCCTCACGATAACGCGTGTGCGGTTCGCCGATGAGCCGTAAGGTTCCGGAGCGCAGATCCGTGAGGCCATCGACGTAATCCCGGACGGAGAAATCGCGAATGTCGTAGTACAGCGCATTGACGGTGAAGTCGCGCCGGAAGGCGTCCTGTTCAAGCGTCCCGTAGGTGTTATCGCGCATGATGCGGCTGGTATCGGTGTGGGCGTCGTCCTGATCGCCAGCCGGTTCCTGGCTGGCCCGGAACGTAGCGACCTCGATGATCTCGCGGCCGAATTGCACATGCGCGAGCCGGAAACGCCGGCCGATGATGCGGCAATTGCGGAACAGCGCATGCACCTGCTCGGGACGCGCATCCGTGGCGACATCAAAATCCTTGGGTTCACGGCCCAGCAGCAGATCACGTACGCCGCCGCCCACCATGTAGGATGCGTAACCAGCACTTCTCAGGCGATACAGCACCTTGAGTGCGTTTTCTGATATTTGGGCCCGCGAGATGTTATGGTCGGCGCGGGCAATGATTTTGGGGGACAGTGGTGAGTTTTCCTGGAGATACACGTGTAATCGTTTGCGTGCGCTTCTTGATGGCGTGCTTGAGCTAATCAGGAGCGTCCGTATAATACCACTCCCTTTATACCCAAGCTCCCTTCGTCTAGAGGCCTAGGACGGAGCCCTCTCAAGGCTTAAACACCGGTTCGAATCCGGTAGGGAGCGCCATCTTGCGGGTATATCCTCTGCCATGAACCGGCCGCACATTCCACAACCATCCTCTGATCCCATGTCAATGATGTCACCGGGTCTATTCCGGCGACTGGCATCGGGTTTCTACGACGCCCTCATCATGGTTGCCATCTGCATGCTGGCGACTCTGATAATCGTGCCGTTTGCGCCTGGCAGGGACTTGCATGCCTTCTATGCCGATCAGGCAACCGTGAAGCTGGTTTATCAGCTGGGGTTGCTGGCCCTTGGCTTTGCGTTCTTCGGTGGCTTCTGGATCCACGGTGGCCAGACCATCGGCATGCGTGCCTGGAAGCTGCGGGTGGTATGCATGGACGGAAGACCGCTGGGCTGGCATCGGGCGCTGGTCCGCTATCTGTGCATGCTGATCCCCTGGCTGCTGCTGCTGCTGGGATGCGAGTTTCTCATCGGCGCTGGCGGACATCCGCAGGCAGGCATCTACTCATCTATGGGAATCGGCATTCTCATGCTGTCATGCCTGGCCTTTGTCTGGCCAGCCATCGACCTGCAACGTCTTGCTTGGCATGACCGCCTCTCGAGCACGCGCTTGATAGCACTGCCCTCGTCGCACGACCACTGACCGCCATAGTTGGTGGCTTGGTCCCAGCGCTTGTTGTCTCCACAGGTCCATTGTGATTTCATATCGGATCGTGCGCGTACGTCACGTTGTTGAAGTATCCCACCCAGAGGTAAATTTCATGAATAAAAGAACCCTATGCATCGGTCTCATCTTCATGCTGTCACTGGCCGCGCCCACCATTGGCTTTGCCGCTAACAGTGCGGATCAGGAGATATCTACCGCCACCACGCATGCGGCAATGGCTGCAAACGCAGCTGATACTGCCACCGCGATTATGCACTTTCATCATGTGATCAACTGCCTGGTGGGTCCGAAAGGCAAGCAATTCGATGCGGATGCAGGCAATCCATGCAATGGCATGGGCAATGGCGCTTTGAACGATATCGGACAAAAATCAATGCAACACGCGAAGCTGGAACACGCCCTGGCTCTTTTGGAACAGGCATTGCACGCCAAGGATCTCGAGGCCACACAGAGATATGCTGCACGCATCAGTGAAGAACTCAAAGGCGTGCATCCCAAAGAATAAAGGTTGCGGGTACCTTGGGTTGTTGATGTCAGCGAATGCGGATGACGGCGATGCCGCTGATGATAGCCAGCAGCAGCGTCGGCAGCCACGCTGTCAGTACCGGATTCAGGCCGAATACCACG
>JAJYBN010000075.1 GCA_021779005.1 Pseudomonadota bacterium | reverse complement strand
ACTCTCACGGCCGCCGCTTCAAAATACACCGCCACCATCCCGCCCGCTTCATGGAACGAAGCGGGGAATAAGTCAGGGAATAGCATGGCTACCAGGCTGTAGAAGTACGCCACACCAACGCCCAAGCCGATCAGCGTGAACATGTTGAGCTTCCAGGTCACGACTGACGTCCAACCGCGCTTAAAGAACGGCCAGCCGCCCCATAGAACCACCGGTGTTGCCAGCACCAGCTCCAACCAGCTGCCGATTTTCGCTGGGATGAACTCATGTAATGGCAGGAAGGGAAGGTATTTCGACATCGCCAGAATCAGCAGCGGCACGGACAGAATCGCGCTGACCCAGAACCGCCGGTTCATCACCTTGAGTTCCGGGTTTTCTTCTAGTTCAGTGACGCTTCGTGGCTCCAAGGCCATACCGCAAATCGGGCACTCGCCAGGCGCATCGCGCACGATTTCCGGGTGCATGGGACACACCCATTCGGTGCTCGCAGCTGGCGGCGCGATATCGCTTCGTTCAAGCGCCATGCCACACACAGGGCAGTTGCCGGGTTTTGTGGATGAGACATCCGGATGCATGGGACAGGTGTAGCGGGCTGATCCCTGCTCCATTGTGCGGTGTTCCCCCGTATGCGTTGTGTGTTGTTGGGTAGTACTCATGTTTAAAGACCCTCTTTGCGCATTATCATTAATTTTCGATGAATTTAGTGTTACTCCTTTACCCCTAACGTCCCCTTGATCTGGATCAAGTCATCAGGAACAAACATTGAATTTTACTAACATCAAGAGTGTTCATCGGTATATTGAGCCTAGCACTAAATGCGTTGTTTGGTCACAGGTATGCTCCACCCTTGCTGAAACTGTATTCCATAACTCGTGCAAGTCTTATATGTTGTCATCTGTATCTTCCGGATGATGTGCAACCAGTTGATGTTTCTGCCATAGGTAATACACCGCCGGTAGCACAACCATTGTCAGCAACAGGGCGCTGAGCATGCCACCGACCATGGGTGCTGCGATTCGGCGCATGACTTCGGAGCCTGTGCCTCCCCCCAGCATAATCGGCAGAAGACCAGCGATAATGGCGGTCACAGTCATAACGATTGGACGTACCCGCAGAACAGCACCCTCCACAATAACGACCCGGAGTTCGGAATCGGTAAGTTCTCGGTTATTGGCCGCAAGGTGTTCACGGTGTCGCTGAAGCGCGTTGTCCAGATACACGAACATGACCACACCGGTTTCCGCCGCCACACCGGCAAGCGCTATAAATCCGACTGCAGCGGCTACCGACAGGTGGTAATTAAGGAACCATAGCAGCCATACTCCGCCCACCAAAGCCAGTGGCAGGGTCGCCATGATGATTAACGCCTTCTGGAAACTGCGGAAGTTGAGATACAGCAGAAACAGGATCAAAAGCAGCGTGACCGGAATGACTATCTTCAGCCGGGCCTCTGCACGTTGTAGATATTCATACTGCCCTGTCCAAGTGAGTGTGTATCCGACAGGAAGCTTGAAGTTCTGCGCCACAGTGTCCTGTGCACGAGTCACGTAGCTGCCGAGATCAGTACCGCGAATGTCGATATAGACGTTACCCGTGGGGCGGGTATCCTGGCTCTGGATCATATCTGGACCGTCTGCGATATTTACTTCCGCCACTTGCGCCAGCGGGATCGCGGCACCACGGGGCGTGATCAATGGCAACTCACGCAGCCGTTCCAGGGAATCACGCCATGCGCGCGGATAACGCAGATTTACGGGAAAGCGTCGTAGTCCTTCGACTGTCTGGGTGACGTTCAAGCCCCCCACTGCCGTTTGGATGACATCCTGAACGTCAGCGATGTTCAGGCCAAACCGTGCCGCCGCCTTACGATTGATCTGCGCGTTTAAATAACGGCCGGCAGCGGTACGGTCGGCATAGACTGAGGCCGTGCCCGGTACCGTACGCAGCATCGTCTCGAGCTGCTCACCGAGGCTCTGGATTACTTTCAGGTCAGGCCCGGAAATCTTGATGCCAACCGGTGTCTTGATGCCCGTCGCCAACATATCGATGCGGTTGCGGATAGGATACACCCAGACATTGGTCACCCCGGGCAATTGCAGGCGCACGTCGAGCTGCTGCTTGAGTTTCTCCCATGTCATGCCGGGGCGCCATTCGCTGCGCGGCTTGAACTGGATGATGGTCTCGAACATGGAGAGTGGCGCGGGGTCGGTAGCGGTATCGGCCTTGCCGGACTTGCCGAAGACCGTGGCCACTTCCGGCACCGTCTTGATGAGCCGGTCGGTCTGTTCCAGCAACTGCTGCGCCTTGCCTATCGACAGTCCAGGCAGCATGCTCGGCATATACAGCAACGTGCCCTCGTTGAGTTCGGGCATGAACTCTGAACCCAGGTGCGTGGCAGGCCAGATGCTCACAAGTACAATCACGGATGCAGCGATGACCACCGCCCAAGGATGCCGTTCCACCACACGCGTGATGACCGGGCGGTACAGCTTGATGAGCCAGCGGTTCACCGGATTATGGAGCTCCGGCAATATGCGGCCGCGAACCAGCAGGCCCAAGAGCACCGGCACCAGCGTGATGGATAGCCCGGCGGCTGCGGCCATAGCATAGGTTTTAGTGAACGCCAGTGGTGCGAACAGGCGCCCTTCCTCGCCTTGCAGCGTGAACACCGGCAGGAACGACAGCGCCACGATTAATAGTGAGAAAAACAGCGAGCCGCCGACTTCGATCGTGGATTCATACACAATGCGCCAGCGGTTTGCTGGAGTAACAGATTCCCGTTCAAAATGTTTGTGCAGGTTTTCAATCATGACGATGGCTGCGTCCACCATGGCACCAATGGCGATGGCTATGCCGCCGAGCGACATGATGTTTGCAGTGATGCCCTGGGAATACATGACGAGGAAGGCCGCGAGAATGCCGAGTGGTAGACTCAATAACACCACCAGCGCAGAACGCAAGTGCAACAGAAACAGCCCGCACACCAGGATGACGATGATGAATTCCTCAATGAGCTTATGCTGGAGCGTGTCGACGGATTCGTGAATCAACGTCGAGCGGTCATAGACGGGCACGATCTCGACACCCGCTGGTAAACTCGCCTTTATGGTTGCAAGTTTGCTCTTGACAGCCTCGATGACCTTGAGTGCGTTTGCACCATAACGCATGACAACGACGCCACCCACCGTTTCGCCTTCACCATTGAGATCCGCGATACCGCGCCGGGCCTCGGGTCCGGACTGCACATCGGCCACATCGCCCAGCAGGATTGGCGTGCCGTTGCGGTCGACGCCCAATGGCACATGCTTTAGGTCATCAACTCCCTGCAAATAACCGCTGGCACGCACCATGTACTCCGCCTCGGCCATCTCGACCACGGAGCCACCGGTTTCATTGTTGCCGCGGCGTATCGCCTCGCGCACCCGCTCGAGAGACAGGTGATACGCACGCAGCCGATTCGGATCGACCACTACCTGATATTGCTTGACCATGCCGCCCACTGTCGCCACTTCCGCTACACCCGGCACACGTTGTAATTGGTATTTGAGGAACCAGTTCTGCAGCGTCGTGAGATCAGCCAAGTCGCGCTTGTTGCTACGATCAACCAGCGCATACTCGTACACCCAACCGACACCAGTAGCATCTGGGCCGAGTACGGGTTGCACGCCGTCGGGCAGTTGCTGTTTGACCTGATTGAGATATTCCAGTACGCGGGAGCGCGCCCAGTATGGATCGGTGCCGTCCTGGAATATTACATAGACGTACGACTCGCCAAAGGCCGAGTAACCGCGTACCTGCGACGCCCGTGGAACAGACGACATGATGGTTGTCAGGGGATACGTCACCTGATCCTGAACCACCTGAGGCGCTTGGCCGGGGTACTTCGTATCGATGATGACTTGGGTGTCCGACAGGTCAGGTATGGCATCCAGCGACATACGATTTGTGGCATATACGCCAGCCAGCACCGCCAACAAGGCAAGCAGCAGCACCAATAGCCGGTTGTTCAGCGATGCGCGCAGCAATGCGGCGATCACGGTTTAACCTCTTTGACAGCTGTGTTTTGATCGCCCACGGACAACCGCCCGAGACTGGCATTCAGGCTCGCCTCGGAATCGATCAGGAATTGACCTGAGGTGACTACCGTCTCGCCTGCCTGGAGACCGGAAAGGATGGCGATGCGGCCACCGCTGCCGATCCCGGCTGTCACTTGTTGGACCTGGAAGCGTCCGTCGCCGAGCGCGAGAATCACCCTGTCAACACTCCCGGTTCGAATCAGCGCGTCTTCCGGGATAGTCAGTACATTCCTTTCCGCTGTTCCGTCGATGACCACATCCGCATACATATTCGGTTTAAGGGCAATGCCAGGGTTCGAAAAAGTCATGCGCACCTTGAGACTGCGCGTGACTGGATCGATGGTCGTATCCACGAAATTTACATTGCCACGTGCGGTATCGCTTGAAGCCGAAGCGAAACGTGCTGTGGCAGCGTCGCCAGCAGCCACCCAGTCGGAATCGCGTTCGAAAACCTCTGCCACAAGCCACACCTTCGAGAGCACTGCAAGGCGCATAACTTCCGTGTCGGGTGTGACATACAAACCCGGACGTGCATTCAGCATTTGCACGACACCGCCTCGCGGCGCGTAATAGGGCAAACTGTGGGCTGCTTCACGGCTGCGCTCGAGTCTTTCGACTTCGCTCACCGGGACGTCGAAAGCCGCAAGCCGCTTGCGGGCTGCGGCAACCAGCGATTGATCGCTGCCTGCCAACGCCTGTATGTACTCCTGCTCTGCGGTTACCAATACCGGCGAATACAACCTGAACAGCAGTTGTCCGGAATGGACTACCTGGCCGCTGGAGGCAATGGGAAGGTCTGTTATCCACCCGGCTGCGCGTGTGTGTAGCCGCACGAAATCGCTTTCATCGTAGTCCACATACCCGACGGTATGAATCTGACGCTGCAGGTCCTCGCGCAGGACCGGAGCTGTGCGCACACCGAGATTCTCCTGTACAGCCGGTGAGATGCGTATGGCACTGCCTTCGCTGGTATCTTCATCGGCATACACAGGCACGAACTCCATTCCCATGCTGTCCTTAGCCGGCACCGGCGACGTAACGGCCGGGTTCATAGCCGAGCGATAAAACAACACCTTGCGCGTAGTTGACTGTGTGCCACTAGGTGCACTGGTGGTGCCATTTTTGTCCACACTATGACCACATGCTGCGAGCGTCATGGCAAGCAACAGGACGTAGAATAATTTACGGATATTCATGATTGGTCTCCCGCCAAATACAGGAACTGCACCTTGAGCGCTTCGGTATCCACCTGGATGCGTAATGCCCGCAGCCGCGCTTCCAGATCACCCAGTTGCGCGCGTATGACTTCAAAGAAATCGCCATCGCCATTGCCGTAGGCATTGAGTCCGGAGGTGACGTCGGCGGCGGCATCGGGCAATACGGTCTGTGCGTAAAGGGCGTTCAACTCCTTGAGTTGTCGCCAATGCGCCCAGTCGTCATCCAGCCTTTGCTTTAGCCGGCGCAAGTCGTCGTCACGTGCATACGTGCTGGCTAGCAGGTTGGAGCGGGCGCTAACCACGTTCTGGTCCTGACGGTTATCCGTGAAGAGGGGTAAGCTCAACGTCACCATGCCGGAGACCATGTCGGTATACGGCTGGCCTGTGGCATCCGTACCTGGACGATGGCCATAAACCAGATTTACACCCCACATAGGTTTGTAGGTCTGCCTGGCAAGCTCTACGCCGGTCTGGTCGGCGGCGATTTGTTGATTGGCGCGCAGCAGCAACGGATGGCCGGGCAAGCGATCCAACAGGGCTGCGTAGGAAGGTGGCATTGGTAGGCTGGGCAAAGAATCGGCGAACACGCGGTTTGCATCCTCGCCCAACCAGCGCACCAGCTCGGAATGCGCCGTGCGTTCTGCATCCTCGAAATCGATCTGCCTGGCTTTGGTATCAGCGAGTGCCAGGCGTGCCCGAAGCCAAGCCTGTTGCGCGCCTTTGCCGTTCTCGTATTCCGTCTGGGCGATGGCGACGCTCTGCTCCAGTGCGGATTCGCTGGCATTGACAAGTGCAATCGCGTGTTCGGCGTAATACGCATTCAGCCAAGCCAGCCGTACAGCCTGTTCGACTTCCAGACGGCGAGCATCGATCGCCGCTTGTTGCAAAT
>JAJYBN010000074.1 GCA_021779005.1 Pseudomonadota bacterium | reverse complement strand
CGACTGCGGGAATTACTGGCAGTGTTTCCCGATGCGGCGCTCGATCCGCCTATCGAATCGATCGTTGAGCCCGGTGATGAACCGCTGGCGCGTGAAACCGCGTTGATGGAATTGTTGCGCAGTCGTCTGGAGGCATCCGGTCCGGTGACTTCCAAAACCTTGGCAGATGACCTGGGTCTCGCGGTCACCGAGGTCGAGCCCGCACTGCTGGCGCTGGAAGCTGAAGGCGCCATCATGCGTGGCCATTTCCAGAAAGATGCTGTGGACACCGAATGGTGCGAGCGACGGCTGCTGGCACGCATCCACCGTTACACACTCAAACGGTTACGCAGCGAGATCGAGCCGGTGGCGCCGGCTGATTACCTGCGTTTCCTGTTCGAATGGCACGGCGTGGGCGCGCAGCGCACTGATGGTGCGGCGGCGCTGGCTGCTGCACTCGAGCAGCTGGAAGGTTTCTCAACTCCGGCGGCTGCCTGGGAGAGCGATATCCTGCCGGCGCGTGTGGCGGACTACGCTCCCTACATGCTGGACCAGCTGTGCGCCGGTGGCAGCGTAGCCTGGATGCGATTGCAGCCACCGCGTACTGGTGATGAGGAACGTCACGCTGGGCCGATGCGCAGCACGCCCATCACATTCGTGGCGCGTGATGCCTTGTCTCACTGGCGTGGCCTGGCGCAAATGCCCGACCCGGCCGCCATCAATCTTTCGCATGCAGCACGCAGTCTGCATGACGCGCTCAAGCAACATGGCGCACTGTTCTTCGCTGATCTGGTGGAGTTCACTGGCCTGTTGCGTACCCAGGTGGAGACCGGGCTCGGCGAACTCGCCGCCTGGGGATTGGCGGCGTCCGATACTTTCGCAGGCTTGCGCGCACTCATCACGCCCACGTCCAAGCGCGCACCTATCGGGCAGACGGCGTGTTACCGGCTGCGCCACGGCCGGGAAACTGGCGTCGACCAGGCCGGACGCTGGTCGCTGACTGCGCGACGCCTGGTTACAGGCGATACCGCCGCTGACGGCGAGGCGCTCAACCATCTCGCACAGGCTTTGCTGCGGCGTTACGGCGTAGTGTTTCGCAAAGTGCTGGAACGGGAGAGCGGGCTGCCGCCCTGGCGCGAGCTGCTCTATATATATAGGAGGCTGGAAGCCCGCGGCGAACTGCGTGGTGGGCGCTTTGTGGACGGTTTCGCCGGCGAACAGTTCGCCCTCCCGGAAGCGGTAGGCGCGCTGCGGGAAGTCCGCCGCCGTGAAAAATCCGTTGAGCTGGTATCGGTGTCGGCTGCCGATGTTCTGAACCTGGTGGGTATCGTCACACCCGGCGCGCGTGTCCCGGTGCAGGGCGACAACCGTGTGCTCTACCGCGATGGCGTGCCGCTGGCGGTGCAGGTGGCCGAAGCAGTACGGTTCCTGGAAAACGTGAGTACCGAAGACGAATGGGCACTGCGCAACTCGCTGCTGCGGCGCAGACAACCAGCGGCATCTGGAACGGTTCAATAGCTCACGATAACGGGTATATTATTTCCGTATCACCCAGCGATAGGGAAATATCACATGGCTACATCCAGTCGCAAGCAGCGGACCAAGCGCCCATCCAGGTCAAAGGCAGCTACCAGCAGCCGTTTCCCGAACGAGACCCCGGGTTACCGGCGCGCCCGCGAGCGCCTGCTGAAAGCGGAGATCGGCTTACGCAAACAGGTCGAAACGGTGGCGGTGCTGCGCCGCAAACTGCCGTTGGGCGGCGTAGTCACACAGGACTACGTGTTCGAAGGCGCGGATGCGCTCACGGGCATGCGCAGCATGCGGTTCTCAGAATTGTTTACGCCCGGCAAGGATACCCTGATCCTCTACAGCTTCATGTATGGCCCGGCCATGACGCACGCTTGTCCGAGTTGCACTTCGATCATCGATTCGCTGGATGGCGCCGCCACCCACGTCAGCCAGTGCGTAAATATGGCGGTGGTGGCAAAATCACCGTTACCGCGCATCCTGAGTTTTGCACGTGAGCGTGGCTGGCGAAATGTGCAGCTGCTGTCATCAGCCGGCAACAGCTATAACCACGACTACCATGCCGAAGATGATGCCGGCAAACAATGGCCGATACTCAATGTGTTCGTGAAACGCGCCGGTAGGATCCGGCACTTCTGGGCCAGTGAGCTGCTGTTTGCAAAAGCAGAGAAAGGCCAGAACCAGCGGCATGTGGACATGATCTGGCCGCTGTGGAACCTGTTCGACTGCACGCCCGAGGGTCGGGGCAGGGATTGGTATCCAAAGCTGAATTACACCGGCTAGCTTCTATCAAACCTTAGCCAACATCTGATTAGCCACCCCAGACCGATCAAGCACTGTTTTCAGCGGCTGGAACAGCCGCTGCCTTGCTGCGGTTATCTTCCTCGAACAGACGCTGGAGTTCTTCAGCGGCTTCCTTGGTGGTCTGTATCAGTTGGGATTCGTCGCGGAACACCGCATGCTGGCGTCGCAGCAAGTCCTCGTCGTAGCGCTGGAATTTATCCAGCAGTGCGCGGGTCTCATGGGCCGGTTGCCCCAGGGCTTCCAGTACTTGCTCCGTGAGCTTGAGACTGGAGAACAGTGTCTCACGCACGCTGATCTTTACGCCCAACTCCGTGAGCAGATGGCTGTGGTGGCGGTTGCGGGCGCGCGCATATATCTGCACGTGTGGAAAGTGCTTGCGCACGATCTCTGCAGTGCGTACTGAGGCCGCGACATCATCAATGGCCAGCACGAAGATCCTGGCGTGTTCCACGCGCGCGGCGCGCAGCAGATCCAGGCGTGAGGCATCGCCGTAGTACACCTTGTTACCGTAGCGGCGCACCACATCCACGTCCTCGATGTTGGCGTCCATGGCGGTGAACGGGATCTTCTTCAGACGCAGTACCCGCCCGACCACCTGGCCAAAACGGCCGAAGCCGGCGATCACCACCGGGTTGCCGGTTTCGTCGATGCTGTCGAACGCCGGCGGGGCATGCTCTTTCTGGAAGCGCTGGATGATTTTCTCATTGAACAACACCAGCAACGGGGTGATCGCCATGGACAGGGTGACGGCCAGATTCAGCAGGTCCACTACCGATTGGGTGAAGATCTGATAACCTGCGGCGCTGTTGAAGATGACGAAGGCGAATTCGCCACCCATGGCAAGTTCAATGGCCAGGTTGCGCGGCGCTGCATCCGGCAGCTTGTAGAGTTTCGCCATGCTGTATAGCACACCACCCTTGAGCGCCAGCAGCCCGATCACAAGACCGATCACGATCAGCGGGATCTTCGCCAACAAGCCGAGGTTCACCGACATGCCTACCGCCACGAAGAACAACCCCAGCAGCAGACCCTTAAACGGCTCCAGGTCGGCTTCCAGTTCATGCCGGTAGCTGGAGTCCGCCAGCAGTACACCGGCGATGAAGGCTCCCAGCCCCATGGACAAGCCGATGCTGTTGGCAACCATACCTGCACCGATGACGATGAGCAGCGCGCTGGCGGTGAAGATTTCGGGGCTGCCGAACCGCATGACGAAACGGAACAGCGGCCGCAGCACATAACGTCCGCCGGTCACTGATACTGCCACGACCATTATGATGGTGAGGACGGTAGTCAGCAGATGCGTAGAGTGGTGCGCTGCGTCGGGGTGAAATATACGCAGCAGTGCCAATACCGGGATCGCGGCGATGTCCTGAAACAACAGGATGCCGAAGGCCGCTCGCCCATGGTGTTCCATGAGCTGCTTCTTTTCCGCCAGCATCTGCAGCACGAAGGCAGTGGATGACAGCGACAAACCGAACCCCACAACCAGCGCCGGCACCAGTTCCAGGCCCAGCGCCCGGGCCGCCAGCGTCAGTAGTGCGGTGCTGACCAGCACCTGCACAGCGCCCATTCCAAACACCGTGCGCCGCAGTGCCCACAGCCGCGAGGGCTGCAACTCCAGCCCGATGATGAACAGCAAGAGCACCACGCCGATCTCAGAGAAATTCAGGATCGCTTCCACACTGGTGATGAGCCGCAAGCACCAGGGGCCGATAACCACGCCGGCGATCAGGTAACCCAGCACCGAACCGAAACCGGATTTGCGTGACAAAGGTACTGCCAGGCAGGCGGCAATCAGGAACACGAGCATTTGCGGCAGGAAATTCATGGCAGCCTCCAGCGTACAAACCGGCACTACAGTACTGGATGATGCGTGCATGTGCGAGTGCGCACCGCATCGCGAACAACACTCCCGTGCCGCTGCCTTGACATTGCCGGGCCAACCGTTACCTTTGTTGGGCATAGCAACTGGGAGCCCCTCATGACTCGTGTCAAACGCGCCTGCTGGTATGTAGTCCTATTCGCAATTCCTTACGGCGGGGTGCTGTGGGCGGCACTCTATAACCGCATGGAACCGGCGCTGTTCGGCATCCCGTTCTTCTACTGGTATCAGTTCGCGTGGATCATTGTCACGGCGGTGATCACGGCGCTCGCCTATTTCAATAAAGTCTGACAATCAAGAATAACCAAAGGGGACTGCTGTGAACTGGCCAGCACTGATCGTCTTCATCCTGCTGTTCACTCTGGTGACGGTGGTGGGTTTCGTGGCTGCCCGCTGGCGGCGTGGCGACCTTAACCACATCAACGAATGGGGCTTGGCGGGCCGGCGCTTCGGCACCGTCGTCACCTGGTTCCTGCTGGGTGGCGATCTATACACCGCCTATACCTTCATCGCAGTACCGGCGCTGGTGTTCGGCGCCGGCGCCATCGGGTTCTTTGCGTTGCCTTATACACTGATGGTGTACCCGTTCGTGTACGTGGTGTTCCCGCGGTTGTGGTCCGTGTCCCACAAACACGGTTATGTGACCGCCTCGGATTTCGTGCGCGGCCGCTACGGCAGTGGCCTGCTGGCGCTGGTGGTGGCCATCACCGGCATCCTGGCGACCATGCCGTATATCGCCTTGCAGCTGGTGGGCATCCAGGTGGTTATCGCCGCCATGGGCTTCACCGGCAGCGGACTGGTGGGGGACCTGCCGCTGATCATCGCCTTCGTGATCCTGGCGGCCTTCACCTATACCAGCGGCCTGCGGGCGCCGGCACTCATCGCCATCGTCAAGGATTTGCTCATCTATATTGTCATCATCGCGGCGGTGATCATCATCCCCATGCAACTGGGGGGTTATGCCCACATCTTTTCCAGCATCCCGGCGGATAAATTGCTGCTCAAAGCACCCTCAGGCGGTAACCTCGGCACCTACAGTGCGTATGCGACTCTGGCGCTGGGTTCGGCTCTGGCGTTGTTTCTGTATCCCCATTGCGTCAACGGCGTATTGAGCGCCAGCAGCCGCAAGGTCATCAAACGCAACATGTCGCTGCTGCCGGCGTATTCACTGGTGCTGGCGCTGATTGCGTTGCTGGGCTACATGGCAGTGGCCGCGGGTGTGCAGCACGACCCTGCCTATGCAGGCTGGTTCAAGCAGTATGGTCCGAACTTCGCGGTGCCGGCATTGTTCCTGCATTCCTTCCCGGCCTGGTTTGCCGGCGTGGGCTTCGCCGCCATCGCCATCGGCGCGCTGGTGCCGGCGGCCATCATGTCGATCGCCTCGTCCAACCTGTTCACGCGCAACATATATAAAGAATACCTCAAGCCGAACGCCACGCCGGCGCAGGAAGCGCGCATCGCCAAGCTTATGTCGTTGATCGTGAAATTGGGGGCGCTGGCGTTCATCCTGTTCCTGCCTGGGAAATACGCCATTCAGCTGCAGCTCTTGGGTGGAGTGTGGATCATCCAGACGCTACCGGCGGTGGTCATCGGCCTGTACACCCGCTGGCTGCATCGCTGGGCGTTGGTACTGGGCTGTCTCGCCGGCATGCTGTTGGGTACCGGCATGGTGGCCTCCCAGCATTTCACCTCGTCCATCTATCCGCTGCAGGTGGGGGGTCTGACGGTACCAGGTTATGCGGCGCTATATTCACTGCCCGTCAACATCGGTATCGCAGTCATCCTGACAGTGATCCTGCGTGCCTTCAAAACTCCGGAGGGTATGGATCACACCACACCAGCAGATTATGAGTACGACACTGAATGAGTATCGAGCGCTTCATCGGTCTGGCGGCCGCGGCCCTCACGACCATCTCATTCCTACCGCAGGTTTATCACTCGTTGCGCACCCACGATACCCGCGGGATCTCGCTCGGCATGTATGCATTGTTCACCCTGGGTATCGCCTTGTGGCTGGTCTACGG